>CAYFVX010000195.1:0-7239 GCA_964346425.1 uncultured Chloroflexaceae bacterium
GGAGATAAAGAGACATCCCTATGCCTCAATAACTCTTAAGTTGACGCCTATGGGTTTGCAACCCCCAATCCCCCGCTTTGCAAAGCGATAAACCGTTTAGCTTCATGCGCATGGGGTGCAACCCCCAACCCCTCAATGGGTGTCACCAGTGGGTGTGTGAGGGAACCAGGTTTCCTCACGCTCCCCATTCTGGTGGGGTTTCTTGTTTTTTCGACGTCGTCGAAAAAACAAGAAACCCCACTCCAAAGCTGTGGCACGCGGCGGCGTGCGGTTTTTGCCATGGGCAAGCAGCACACAATACAGGTGAAACCTGTTGAGACCCCCAACCCCCAATCCCCAATACCTTTCAAATAACGTATCGTCGTTGCGGCTGCAAGCCGCAGAAATGCGCCTGCGACGCAGTCCCATATCTGTCTCTCTGTTGTTTTTTGCCGACGAAGTCGGCAAAAAACAACAGAGAGACAATCATCACACCACACGGATTTTCATGCACGCAAAAACTGTTTACTTGTCATAAAAGGAAATTGTCATCAGCATGCATTGCGCTACCAGGGGGAGACTGGTGGGGTGGTGCTCGCGGTTCCACTGCGAGCACCACCCCACCAGTGCTTGTGGTATGCGGGGACCCCACCCCCATGCATGCTGCACGGATGATACTTGTTGCGGGGCAGTGCTCCTGAAGCACATGGTCTGAGATTTCTATACATACAGAGTTATTATCTGCTGCCCAGAGCGCGGTCCAGATTGAAAGCAGCACTGATGAGGGCCAGGTGGGTAAAAGCCTGGGGGTAATTGCCCAGGGCTTCCCCCGAAGAGCCAGTCTCTTCGGCATACAGGCCCAGATGATTGGCATAGCCTATCATTTGCTCAAACATCAGTCGTGCTTCTTCCAGGTACTCCGGGTGGGCATAGCCAGCGCGGGTCATTGCCTCCACCATCCAGAAGGTACAGATGTTGAAGGTGCCTTCTTTGCCGCTTAGCCCGTCATTAGTTCTGGTTGTATCGTACCGATAAATCTGTTCACCTGCCATCAATCCACCATTTGCAGGTGATTGTTTGATCGCCGCCAGTGTTTTCAGCATCCGTGGATCACCCGGTGAAAGAAAGAAAACCAGCGGCATGAGCAAACTGGATGCATCCAACGTGGTGCTACCATACGATTGGACAAATGCCTGAAGCTCCTGGCTCCAGCCGTTTGCCATAATGTCTTTATAGATTGTATCACGTTCTGTGAGCCAGCGCACGCGATTGGCTGGAAAAGAGCGTTTGTCGGCCAGTCGGAGGCCGCGGTCCAGGGCTACCCAGCACATGAGCTTTGAATAGACGAAGTGTTGTTGCCCACTGCGTACTTCCCAGATACCTTCGTCGGGGCGGTGCCAGTTGTCGCAGACCCAGTCTATCAGTTTGTGCAGTTGGCACCAGAGGTCGTAGGAGATGGCTATGCCATACTTGTTGTAGAGATAGACC
The DNA here is from genome assembly GCA_964346425.1 of uncultured Chloroflexaceae bacterium. GTDB lineage: Bacteria > Chloroflexota > Chloroflexia > Chloroflexales > Chloroflexaceae > JAAUSY01. The sequence goes on from CAYFVX010000195.1 coordinate 1,468, forward strand.
GAGTCGAGCAACTCGCCGTAGATATCGAGTTGAAGCTGGCTGTGGGCTCCATTGCCGATACGCACGGGGCGTGAGCCGCGATAGCCTTCCAGATGGTCCAGCGTTTCTTCTGGCAGGTTGTGTCGCCCGTCAATACCATACATCAGTTGCAGCGAGCCGTCGGGAGCCGTCTCGTGCGTGCGTGCCTCGATCCATTGCATAAACGCGGCTGCTTCCTCAGTCAGGCCGATACGCATGAGTGCATACAGCGTGAAGGCCGCGTCCCGTATCCAGGTATAACGGTAGTCCCAGTTGCGTTCGCCACCTATATCTTCTGGCAGGCTGGTGGTTGGGGCGGCCACAATCGCGCCGGTTGGTTCGTAGGTGAGCAGCTTGAGCACCAGCGCGGAACGATGCACCATCTCACGCCAGCGGCCTGTGTAGGTACAGCGGGCTATCCAGCGACGCCAGTAGGTGATGGTTTGATGGAACAGGGTATGCTCTTGTTCGGGCGAGATGGGCTGGCAGCAGAGCGTGTAGTCGGTGAGCTCGCGCAGCACAAAGAATTCAATGTCCCCTTCGTTGAGCGTGAATTCGGTCATAACGCCGCGGTCGGTCTGCGTGAGCGGTAGCCTGGTTGCCAGTTCTATGCCGATTGTAGGGGTGGTGAAGGTAACACCATACGCTTTGCACGTAGTTTCGTGGGTGTCGCGAGCATAATTGAACGCCGGGGTGCATTCCAGCGTAAAGGTCATCGTGCCCCGCATCACGCGTACCCGACGAATAAGCCAGTGATAGCCAGGCGCAGATGGAGCAACGCCGACTGGCATATAGTCTACCACTTCACCAATGCCGTCAGGAGAGACAAAACGGGTAACCAGGACATTTGTCTCGGGCCAGTAGAATTGTTTGTTGGTAAAGGCGTTGGCGCGGCTACAGGGCGCAAGCTGAAAACGTCCGCCTTGCCGGGCATCCAGCAAGGCTCCAAAGATGACTGGTGAGTCGAAGCGGGGCAGGCAGAGCCAGTCTATCGAGCCGTTCATACCAACCAGCGCAACACTATGCATGTTGCCAATAATGCCGTAGTTTTCAATCGGTTGATAGGTCATGCTATTCATCCATGCCGAGGATGGTGAATGGTGGACGGTGGACGGTGGACGGTGGATGGTGGACAGGAGACCAACAACTGCGCCAATTGTGCGCGTTTGTCTCCTATCCACAGCTCAAAGGGAGTGTTTTTGAACCACATTCCCCTTTACAGAGGCATCAATGACTGCGGCAGGTGTCTGTCTCTGTCCACCGTCCACCGTCACGGTCCATTGTCTCCGATCGTCCTTTGATTCCCGTTCACGGTCCTCACATGGGTAGAGATTTTTCGATGGCAGAACCCCTTTGCTTGCAGAGCGGCTTGCGAAAAAGTCTACACATGTGCGTGTCCCCATGGTCCATCGTCTCCGGTCAACTATGCAAACACGTCTGCCAGATAGAGCTCAGCGGGTATCAGCTCCGTACTCGTGACCAGACTATCATCCAGTACGACGTCATCGGGTTGCAAGTGGTATTTCTGCACCAGTTGGCGCAGCAGCCAGCGGAGCGCGTCTATTTGCTGCTGGTAGCCATTTGGTGAACTTTTGCCCTTGCCAGCCGAAGTGGTCGCTTCTGCGTAGAGACGTTCAGGCATACGTTCCAGCGTTATGCCGATACTGTAGCTATTGATATTGAACCACAAACCACCCAGCGTGAGCATTCCACTGTGCCAGGAAGCGTGTTCCTCATCCACAAGCTGATAAATCGTACCCTCGGCCGAGATATAGTAGTTGGTTGAATGCCGTGTCCCAAACTGAGTCATATCATCCAACGCTCTGGACTCCTCGCGGTCATCACCGTGGATAACCACCATTGAGACTTCGGTGCCGTTGCGGTCACTGTATGAGGGGGATGACGGCGCATGGCGTTTAATCTCGTAGGCTGGCTGTTCTGGGGGTTCCCAGTGGGCATCTTCTTCGACAACGCCAAAGTCTTGTTGCATACTGAAGGATACCATCCCTTTGGAGTGTGCCAGGTCTTTGAGCCGTCGCACATCGCTCCAGTTGGGGACGACGTTGTACAGCGCATCCGTGGCATAGACTTGCATGGAATAGGTCGTATTGCCAACCGTGACTTTGAACGAATTACCCAGCGGTGCGCCTATGCCTTGCCCATTGTCGAGCGTATGGGCTATCTGATGAAATGCCCATTCCGGGTGATACTTTGCGCCGACTGATTGGTAGGTAACCTGCAGCAGGGCTTCACGCATCTGCGTACTCGCCGCATCTTTCTTCAGGCTGATGCTGCTCAACTGGCGCACATCGCCCGGATTGGAGATAGGGCTGTAGAGTGTGTCTATGGCGAATGCCTGATAGTAGTATTGTGTGCCGCCCACTGTCATCCGCCCGCTTTGGGCAACAGCCGGTCCCAGTTTTGCGCTCATAGCGAACTGATGAAATGCCCAGTCTGCATGAAACGTTGCGCCACTTGCTTTGTAGGAAGCTTCTAGCAGAGTGCGTCCCAATCCCCGTGGCGGAATACTGCCCCCCAACAGTTCGCTCAAAAGCTGGACATCCCCCCAGCGGGGGATTTCGCAGTAGAGGGTATCACGGGCGAACGGCTGGAAGTTGTATTCCTTGCCATCCACGGTGATGCGGCTGCTTTTTGCCAGCGGTAGTCCCATACCATTCTCTACTGCATACTGATGGAAGGCCCACTCACTGGTATATCCTTCGGCCCGAATGCTGTAGCTCTCGTCAAGCAACCGTTCCATCAACTCTTCTTCTTCCGGGGTGGGGGTACCAATTTCGCCTATCTGTGGTGGTTTGGGTGGTTTGGCATTGTTGACATATGCCTGTACCTCGCCCCAGACCCATTCTTTGGTGATGGCCCAGCCGGGGCAACTCTTGGAGCTGAAGTCGCGGTGGAAGTAGATAAGTGGTTGCGGGTCTATGCCAAGCCGTTTGGACAGCTCGCCCATAACAGCTTTTGCTTGCTCCCAGAGCACACCACCTGGTCGCTGGCGGTCGTAGTTGCCCACCAGCTCAAGGCCGATGCTGTAGCTCCATTTGCCGTTGTTCCAGTGACCGGAGTTGCCGCTACCGGCATGGATGCCAACTTCTGACATAGGAGTTGCCAGCCAGATTTTATCGGGGCCAACGTAGATGTGTGGGGCTGCCGTCCAGCCCAACCCACGGTAGTAGTTCTGCATGCCTTTCATAGAAGCAACCCCGCGCCATTCGGCAACGGTGGGTTTCCAGGTGTGGTGGAGGACGATTCGTGAAGGGGGGATGGGGCCAAAATCATACGATGCAACGTAATTTTTCCACTCGGCAATAGATAAACCAACATTGATAAATGGGGGCATACCTGTGGCTTGATATGTCATCTTTGAGTTCCTCTCTAGCCTGTCATCGTGAGCTTTTGAGAAGTCTGCCGGGGACGCTTTGTTTCGTCTTTTCCATGAGGCGATTATACCATAGTTTCAACTAGCGACCCGGCGACCCGGCTCAACGGGGGATGTTTCTGCGTTCTATTGACCTTTCCAGAGGTATCAATACCTGCGGCAAGTGTCCGTTGCCTGTCCACGGTCTGCGGCCCATCGTCTACCGTCCCGCTTTGAGCGACCCGGCGACCCGTCGAAATCGCTACGTTGGGTTTTTCAGCAGGCGATGGGGAAAGAAAAGCCGCGCCCGCATCCAGTCGTCACCCGGCTCTTGCAGAAGCTCAAATGTCCCGCCTAGATCATCGCTGACGAGCGTCTGAATAATCTGGACACCCAGTCCGCTGCCGGGCGTCTCTCTGGGGAGTTGGGGATGGGTGGGGCCATCATCGCGGACTTCGATCCTGACCATATCTTGCTCAACAGCAGCTTCAATCTCGACACGTCCACCTTCTGCTGCCAGCCCGTGCGCCAGCGCGTTGCTGATAAGCTCGTTGATGATGAGAGCCAGCACGGTAGCTTCCCGCGAACCAACATGCACTACATCACCCGTCACAGTAAAATGCACTGGCTTATCCATCACCAGGCCAGTGTTCGCATTATCAACTACCTGGCGTACCACCGCTCCCACCGTCGTCACGCCGACATCTTCACGGCAGAGGAGATTATGCACGCCGGCAATAGACTGAATACGGGCAACACTTTCCCGCAATGCGCGTGCGCCTGGATTATCTGTATCCATCCGTCGCAGTTGCATAGCGAGCAATGCCGAAATCGTTTGCAAATTATTGCGCACGCGGTGGTGCATCTCTTGCAGCATAGCTGACTTGACGGCCAGTGCCCGCTGGCTCTCTTCATACAGTCGGGCGTTCTCAATGGCAATAGCCGCTTCGTCTGCAAAGGTGCTGAGCAGGCGTACCTCTTCATAATCGAAGTGGTGCATTTCCTTTGTATAGAGGCAAATACTGCCTATCATCCGTTCGCGGGCCTGAAGTGGCATGCAGAAGAGCGATTGGTAGTTGCCACGCACAGCCATCTGCGCCAGTTCCGGGAAACGGGTATCCTGGTGTGCGTTGAGGATAGCCAGTGGGCGGTTACCATTATCGCGATGGGCGTGGAACAGGTGCAGGGCATTGGTGTTGGTGGTGTCGCGATTGCCGCCATAGGTTGTGACCAGTTGCGAGTTGCCCTCTTCATCTTCATCAATCTGGAAGATATCCGCACGGTCGGCTTTTGCCAGTTCAACAGCTTTTTCTGCGATGAGGTTGAGGACTTCACGCAAGTCCAATTGTTCGGCGATGTGTTTGGAGACTTGCTGCAGGATGGTAAGGACGTGCAACTTGTTTTGCAGTCGTTCATCCGTTTGCTGGTAGAGTTGCGCATTGGCAATAAAAAAGGCCAGCTCGCCAGCCGCAACCTCAACAAAGTTAATTTCCTCCTGCGTAAAATCGCGCGGGCCTTTTGTCTGAATATTGATAACGCCTTGTAGTTTGTCGGCACTGAACTGAAATCGTTCGGCACTGAAGAGGACAATGGGAACAGCGAGCATAGAGTGGAAAGGTTCTTCGCCAAGCTGCGGCTCAACGGTAAAGCGGGGATCATCCCAGACATCACGGACCACGACCGGCCGTCCCACCCGCGCTGACCAGCCAGTGACCCCCTCGCCCAGATGGGTAACGACCTGCCCGACGGAGGCTTGATTCAGCCCGCGCATGGCACGCAAAACGAGCTCATCGCGGTGTTTGTCATAGATATAGACGGAACAAACTTCCACGCCAACAACTTGCGCAACGGTCTCAACGACGGTCTGTAACGACGAGTCCAGATCCAGCGTGGAGTTGGCGGCTGAGATGATGCGGTGGAGGCCATCCAGCTCAGCCACTCGGTTGAGTAGATGGGTTTCCCATTCGCGTGTTCGTTGCTCTTCCTGCGCAGCACTGTATGATTGCAGCAGTTCGCTGACGACCATTCCTTGCGGCATACCCAGCCGCTCCGCGAGAACCAATCCTAGCTCGGTGAGGATTTCGGCGGAGCCGCTGCGAGCATACCAGATGGCTCCGATATGGCGCAGCCGACCGATGCGCGTCTCGGTCAACTGGTCGCTTTCCATATCTTCGATAAGTTCAGCGACACGGGGCCATGACTCGTGCAATGTATCTATTAGATTTGCTGGTGGAGCGATTGTAAGTGGTTGTTGCATAACCCGGGTTATTCCATAGTGCCTTTGTTCATGAATTATAGCTTGTTGGGCAAGGATATGCAATCGCCATCATGGCTTTCGCAAAGTCTTATGTCGTATGACATAAGACTTTGCGAAAGCCATG
>CAYFVX010000196.1:0-7238 GCA_964346425.1 uncultured Chloroflexaceae bacterium
GGAAGCATCTCCTGGCGGGAGATCCAGCGGCTACAAGCCGCTGCTACGGTATCTCGCAACCGCTTTGCAAAGCGGTTGACAAAAAAGTCTCCACATGTGAGGTTGAGGATACTCCACAGTATTCTGTGGTGCTACCGTGCTGCTTGCGCACGACAAAAAACGCACGCAACCGCGTGCCACAGCTTTTCCGTGGGTTTTGTTTCCACTTCGTCGAAAAAACAACAAAACCCCATTCAACGATTGGTTATGCCTCTGCGGGTTTGGCCCCCATTCCTTCTTTGTTTGTTGCACGCAGCAACTTGCGATCCAGCCGTAAGGTCACCATAATCGTCTTGTACTGCACAAAGAGCAGGGGAAGCAGAAGCACAAAGTACGCCGGTGAAAACTGCTCAACGACATTATTCTGCACCAGTCCGACATGAATGAAAAACATGCTCAGCACGAAGAACGCCACACCCGGACAGCAGATGGAATACGCCCCGGCACTGCGGGCTTCTCCGTAGATATAGTCGCGGAAGTAGCCCACACGCTTCATCACGAAATAGCCCAGCATGCCAAACAGGATCTGGATAGAAATAGCAATGCTGGTGAGCACAAACATATTGGCATGGTTTGGCTCATTGCCAAAGTGATGTTCTAGCCCATGTGTAAGCCTGATAAGCCCGATAGTTACCACCGTCAGGATGGGAATAATGACCCACAGGCTGATGCTCTGCTCTTCATGGATGCCTTCAGCCAGCATACCGCGGAAGCCCAGCACTAACTGGATGAGGCCAAGTACCAGCACAATGCTGAAGAAGAACATGGCCCCCAGCGCACTCAGGGCTGCGCTAATCATCACATGGCTCATTGAAGCAGAGGCCGCAAAACCGACCCCAATCATTGCAAAAGCGAACACCGTAATCATCTGGCTCAGGCTGTTGTTGCCAGAACAATCGAACGAACCATCCACCAGATGAGTTACAAAATAATCCATAAAGATCCACAGCCCATAGGCACCGACCGCGGCAAAACCAAGCAGGGCAAACGGGAATAGATACTCAACGATGTTCCACAGGCCAGGCACAAACACGCCACCAAGCACAAACCCGACGTTGATAGACATGGCTACCGTGAGCGGAATCGCCATAGTTGAAACTTCTGCATTGCTCTGCTTGAAAGATGCAAACGCGGCAGTACGTTTGAATTTTCTATATTCCCCAATGTTCCAGGCAAGCAGATAGAAGTGGCGAAAGGCAAGGATGAGAATAGCCACCATCGCAACCACAATCAGGCCAGAGATGAGCGGATTGCTACCACTCAGATAGGGCCAGATAGCATCAAATGTTGCGATAGGATACCCTTCGTGCGGAATCATGAATTGTAGATACATAAAAAATGAAATCGCCAACCCCCCATTTCCAAGAGAAGCGAGAAAGTAGAGTGGAGTGTATTGTTCTCCCAGATTCTTGCGTAGTGAAAACATATGAAACTCTTGAACCTCCTGTTTTGAAAAACTCAAAGTAAGCCCATGTTGCGCCGGGCTTTTCACGAGAAACCGTATCTTTTTCCAGACTTGCCGCATGATTTGATGCCAGCCATGATGGAAAAGTTACATGTTCGTACAAAAAAGTATGACAACCTTGCCAGGGACCTTAAACATAAACATAAACATAAACCCCACTAGAATGAGGAGTGCGAGGAAACCAGGTTCCCTCACACTCCCCTTTGGCGTGGGGTGTTTGCGTTTTTCGACTTCTTCAAAAAACGCAAATACCCCACCAGAATGGGCTGGCACGCTCTTGCGTGCATGTTTCGCCTTGCGCAAGCAAAGCCCACCGCAGGTGACACCTGTTGAGGACGGTGTTCCCACACCTCTTGCGGGCAGCAAGACTTAATTGAAAAGTATTGGGGGAGAACCCTATTGAGCAGATCGCTTCTCAAGTTTTTTGCGGCGCAGCCGCAAAAAACTTGAGAAAAAATGGTACAATAGGCTCACCAGTTCCCAAAAAGCATTTTTTGGGCATCACGCAATAAGGAGGTACGAGTATTCTGCGCCGGTTCATAGTCCTGTTCTGCATTGGTATCATGCTTAGTGCCTGCCAGCGCGAGCCTGAAAACGCATCAGAAGCGCAGCAACCATCAGCTTCTGCCATGATGAGCATGACAACCACAGCAACACCAACAACAACGCCAACAGCCACAGCCACAGCCACAGCCACGCCAACAGCGACCCCCACAGCCATGCCAACCCCCACAGCCACGCCGACCCCGACACCTGAGCGGGCTCTGCGTCGTGGCTCACCAGAGGATCGGCTGATAGCAGTGATGATTGATAATCATACGGACGCCTATCCACACGCCGGCATGAACACCGCAGTGATGGTATTTGAAGCTCTGGTGGAAAATGGCATCACGCGATACATGGCGGTCTTTGCACCTGGTATCTCGCCAGAAACAGATTCCATCGGGCCGGTGCGTAGTGCTCGTGTCTACTTTGTTCAATGGGCTCGTGGCTTCGAGGCAGTCTATGCCCATGCCGGTGGCTCGCCTGCCAGCCTTGATCTGGTTCTGGCAGTCCCCGAAGTCTATGACATGGACGCCATGCGTGGCTACGCTTCGTCCTACTTCTATCGCAGCACGCGCAAAGCGGCACCGCACAATCTCTACACCGACAGCGCATTGTTGCAGGAATATGTTGAAGAAAAAGACATCAATCAGTTTGACCCGGATAATGTTGGCTTTCTCTTCAAAACAGATACACCGGCTGAACAGCGTCCCGGCAGTCAGCGTCTCACTTACTTCTTTGTCTATGAGGACGACACGGCTGGCTGGGAATATGATCCCAAAACCAATGGCTATTTGCGTTTCTGGCGTGGTCAACCACATCGAGATGAACAAACCGGTAAGCAACTTTGGTTTAAAAACGTGGTGCTCATGGAAGTATCCTTCTGGCCTATCCCTGGCGACGAGAAAGCTCGCATTGAGCAGCAGGTTACCGGCGAAGGGCGGGCCAGGATATTTACCGATGGCGTCGAACGTGAGGTTTTCTGGCGCAAACCATCCGGCGGCGCACCGTTGCGTTTCTATGATGCCGCAGACCAAGAAGTCGAATTTAATGCCGGGCCAGTCTGGATAGTTGCCGTGCCTTCACTGGATAACCTGACTGTGGAAGAATGAAGGGGTGCATATGCGCTACACATACCTGTTGCAAATCCTTGTCGTGCTTATCGGGTTGACGCTCTATGCAGCCCGGGTGTATGCCCACCCGCTTGCGCAAAATGTGCAAGGTGTTGCCCCAACCTATACCGTCCTTGCCACACGTGAAGGGTTGGTGGGCCATGAAACCGCGAATGGGCACATTATCCAACCGCGTGACCGGTTTGTGGCACTCCCGTCTACCAGTGTGCTGTCTTCCTATCAGGGCAATGAATACCAGGTGCGGATTACCTACAAAGGACGGTCGGTTGTTGCACCGGTCTGGGATGTTGGCCCATGGAATACCAACGACGACTACTGGGCGAAGGACCGTCTGTATGGTGATTTGCCTGTAGGTGTTCCAATGGCACAGGCTGCCTATCTGGAAGGGTATAATGGCGGGTTGGATGAATTCGGGCGACGGGTTAATCTGCCGGGCGGGATTGATATTGCGGATGGAACATTTTGGGATGATCTGGAAATGAGCAAGAGCGACTGGGTGCAGGTCTCGTTTCTCTGGTTGGGAGAAGACCCTGGCCCTGGCAATGCGGCAAACATTGTCCCTCCACCAACACGGGGCAATCAAGAAATACCACCGAGCAAGCCAAGTGATTCTTGGGGTGGTGTGTCTGCGCCGACTCCCCAGCCGCAACAGGTTGATATTCCATCGCTGGAAGAAGGCATGATCGCGGTGGACAATGGCGAGTCAGGGTATCAGGTCAATGATGCCGTCTGGTATGAAGCCGGTTGTGGCTTGAACGGTCAGCACCATTGGACTTACTCCACGCCTGACCCAGGCAGCAGTGAAAACCACGCCATCTGGCGTCCGCCGGAAACGCTTGAACCAGGAACCTACGAACTCAAAGCCTATATTCCTGCCTGTGGCGAAGTGAATGCCACGCGCTCTGCAAATTATCGGGTTACCTATAGCGGAAAAGTCACAGAAGTAACCCTGGACCAGCAAACGGCCACTGGTAGCTGGGCATCGCTCGGAACCTACCACTTCGACCAGCAAGGCCCCCATCTGGTAGAACTGGACGATATCACAGATGATTCGATGCTGGCAATACGCTTCGATGCGATGGCCTGGGTCAAAGATGCTGCTGCCGCAACGGAAGAAACAAACGATCCGGCCCTGGATACAACTCCCCCATCGAGTAGCGTTGTTGCTGTGACCCTTGAGGATCAGGGGTATCGTGTTAGCTGGAGTGGCACAGATGAGAATAGTGGTATCGCTTCCTTTGATGTGCAAGTACGACGTCTCCCGAGGGGTGGGTGGCGCAACTGGTTGATTGAAACGTCCGCAACTGAAGCATGGTTTGGTCCGCACGAAGAGAAAGATTTTGCCTTCCGCGTGCGTGCCCGTGACAACGCCGGCAATGAAGAACCATGGCCTGATGAGGCAGATATGGACACGTTGCCCTAACGTGGTTGCCAGTCGGGATAGCGGGCATTATACTCTGTCGTGACCTGAATCAGGTTTAACCCATACGTATCCATCGTGTAAATCTCAAACGGTCCGTTGCGGTTGGTTTCAAAAACAATCTTCGTGCCATCGTTTGACCAATCCGGATGATCGTCGTTTGCCGGGTTGTTGGTCAGATTGGTTTGCCGACTACCGTCACTCTTCATGACATAAATCTCATTGTTGCCATCCCGATTGGAACGAAAAACGATCTGTGACCCATCTGGCGACCAGACAGGAAAAGCGTCGGTTGCTGGATTGTTGGTCAAACGCAAGGGGTCTGTTCCATCCGCATTGACCACATAAATCTCAAAGTTCCCATCTCTATCTGAAACAAAAGCGATTTGTTCCCCATCGGGTGACCAGGAAATATTTCCGTCATTGGCAGTGTGCGTTGTCAGTTTAACCAGGGCCGAGCCAGAAAGATTCATCGTGTAGATATTCCAATGGTCATCGCGCCGCGTTTCAAACCCGATTTGCATGCCGTCCGGTGACCAGACCGGGTGGACGTCGGGTGCAGCATTGAAGGTGAGGCGTTGTTGTTCGGTGCCATCTGCCTTCATGAGGTAAATCTCGTCATTGCCATCGCGGTCGGAAGTAAACACAATGTGTTGACCATCAGGCGACCAGTCGGGTTGAGTATCAAAAGATTCGGAATTCGTCAGATTGGCGAGGTTCAGCCCACTCTCATTGATGGCGTAAATATCGGTATAGGCGGTATCGCGATCCGACTCAAAGGCAATACGCTGTTGTTGTGGTATCTGTTCTGGGAGATAGGCGTCGGGCGAAGTATCTCGCGCCTGATGATTGGTCAAGTTGGACAGGGCAGAGCCACTGCTGTTCATGGTATAGATTTCATCATTGCCATCACGATTGGTGCGGAAACTTATCCACGCGCCATCTGCCGACCATGTAGGAAAGTCATCATCACGCGGATGGTTTGTCAAACGAATCTGTCGGCTTCCATCGGCTTGCATGCGGTATATCTCTTTGTTGCCATCACGTTTGGAAGTAAAGGCAATCTGCTTACTATCAGGAGACCATGCAGGCGCAGCATCTTCGGCATCATTGCTGCTCAGATTGATCAACCCGCTGCCATCCAGATTGATTTTAAAGATTTCATTTTGCCCCTTGATGGTGGCAGAAAACGCAATACTCGTGCCATCGGGTGACCAGACGGGTTGTTTTATATCTATCAAATCGCCGTCAATATCTATTTTCGTGACGTCTGTTCCCTGGCTACTCATCATGTAGAGCTGGTTGCTGCCATCTCGATTGGAGAGAAAAACCAGGTTTTTGCCATCCGGTGACCAGTCTGGTGAGCCTGCCTTTGAGACACTATTGGTCAGATTGGTGACACTGCTACCATCAGCGTCTATGACATAAATATCATCATTCCGGTCGCGGTTGGAGACAAAAGCGATCATTGTGCCATCGGGTGACCATGCGGGTTCTGTATCATCAGACGGATGATTGGTCAGTCGGGTCAGATTACTTCCCTCGTTGTTGGTCAGGTAGATTTCATCGTTTCCATTGCGGTCAGAAACAAAGACAAGTGCATGAGAAGCGGTATCTTCTGTGGGTTGCAGGGTAGCCTGCTGCTTGATAGGCGTTTGCTGATAGAATGGTGGCTGAGTATCCCCTGGTATTGTGGGCAACGTTTGCTCGTTGACCGGCGAATTTGTAGTTGGGGGTAGTGTCTCATTGATCAGGCCACCACAGGCAGGTATGCTCAGCAGGAGAAACACAATAACTCCGCAAAGCAAGCAGGGATGAGTGCGTGCCAAAGTATGTCCTCCAGATTGCTTCCTGGTCAGGTTATTCATCAGTTGTGGTATGGGTATCAGCATCTTCTTTTGTCGAAGAAATGAATGGGAACGACGCCGATGGTTGCATATGCCCTGACATCTGTTCACCATTAGAGCTCAAGTGGTGCAGCACACGGGTGGGGAAGGGGATATCAATTCCTTCCTGACGATACCGTTTGTGCAAACACTTGATAAGTTCATGTTTGATGAGATACTGGTTCATAAACTCTTTGATATAAAAGAACACCGCAAAGTTGACGCGAAATTCTGAGAACGTATTATAGCGAATAAAAGGGGAAAAATCCCCACCATAAAGTGCGCCATCCTTCACTCTTGCTTCGAGCAATTCCTGAGTAACTTCCAGGGTAATTCGTTCAACCTCTTCAAGATCGCTGGCATAACTGACCCCTATATCTACCCATACAAGCATCCACTTTTTCGGGGAATGAAAGTTGGTCAAGATAGCTGAGGTCAACATAGAGTTGGGGACAACGACGGTGTTGTTATCCCAGCGTTGTATTTGCGTGTTGTTCCAATTAATATCCTTCACATAGCCTTCTTCGCCGCTGGTCAGGCGCACATAGTCGCCAGGGTTGATACGTTGCGCAACCGTAATCTGAATACCGGAAAAGAGATTTTCGAGCGTATTCTGCAGCGCAAAGGAGACCCCAAGACTACCAGCCCCAATCGCAGCTATCAGGGGCGTAATTTCTACCTCAAGCGTCTGGAGAATGAAAAGGAACCCGATGATGTAGATGAATATGCGTATCAGGTTATTGAGAATGGAA
>CAYFVX010000197.1:0-7229 GCA_964346425.1 uncultured Chloroflexaceae bacterium
AGAGAAATATGTCACGGAAGATGTGGTAATATCCAGCCTTGCTGATGGAGCAACAATTCAGCATGACTTTCGTCTCGCCGCCGGTAAGGTTTCGTTTCTGCCATCCCCCTTGCAAATGACCCTGCCGCTCAGTGCAAATGCTGTAGTTCCATTGACACTTATCAACAGCGGCAAGATTTCCACAACCTTTTTGCTCGAAGAACAGCTTTATGGCTATGAGCCTCTACATTTGCCTGCGGTCTCCCTAACCCACCACCAGGACGACGTGCAGCCACCTGCGGAGAATGGCTGGCTGCACAGAATTGAACCAGATGCCAGACCGTCCGCACGGGCACTGGCAACGGACATGTCTGCAAATGATGATACCACAAATGATGATACTGCAACGCAGTTCTATCAACCATCTGCCGATGGGCTTATCCAGACAACCAGCATTGATGTGTTGTTGCTTGCTTCAACTTCCATGGAGGAATTGCAAGAGATGTTGCGGTCCTATCCCGACATTGGTACCGTGGATATTTTTGACGCACGGCAGGAAACACCTGGTTTGCAACACTTGCTCGCCTATGATGTAGTCCTGGTCGCTTCCGAAGAACCATTTGCTGATCCGGTAGCACTTGGTGATGTGTTGGCAGATTACCTGGATGCCGATGGCAAAGTCGTGCAGGCAGCCCCCACCTTCTATGCCGAACCTGGCAGCAATTGGGATATTCAAGGTCGCTTCCAGCAGGAAGGGTATAGCCCCTTTGTCGGTACCGGCAATCGTCCCTGGGAAGCCAGCCTGGGGACATTTGATGCCAACCATCCGATTATGCGTGGTGTGGAAGCAGCCTATGAAAACTTGCGACAGACCGTCGTGCTTACGCGGGATGCCAGCCTGATTGCCTCCTGGCTGGAGCAAGAGGAAAATGACCAGGAAGTGCAGATTCCGTTTGTTGCCACCAGCGGCAATGTTGTTGCGATCAACAGTTTCGTCAGTGAGATTGGCTACTGGCAGGAAGATATTGATATTCTCGTGCATAATAGTGTGGTCTGGTTGCATACGCGTAACCAGACTCCCTGGTTTTCAGTTCGGCCGGTGACCGGCACGGTTGGGCTTTCGTCAACGCTGAACGTCATCATGACGTTTGACACCAACAAATCGTTGATTAACCGGCCCGGCAAGTATATAGCCCAGCTTCAGATTAAAAATGATACCCCCTATGGCACGACGACAATTCCCATCACGATGACCGTTGAAGCTCCTGAAACGTGGGGGAAACTGGCTGGAACTATTACCAGTGGTGGCTATTGCAGCACCGACCCATCGCCACTGGCAGATGCTCGCATCACGGTTGAAAATAGTCGCGGAATGACCTGGACAACGACTTCCACACTCAGTGGAACCTACCAGCTATGGCTAGATACGACGTACCAGCCATTTACAATGACGGTAACGGCAGATGAACACCAACCAGTACAAGAACGCAACATCTTGTTTTCAGAGGACCAGCAGGTTGTCCAGGATATTCAGCTTGCCTGGCAACGTCCCTGTTTACAAACTGATGTGACGACGCTTGGGGGTAATTTGCTACCGGGTGAGCGTCGAACGGTACGTTTTTCCCTGCTCAACCGAGGTGATGGCACAGCAACGTTTGAACTGGGTGAGAGTAGTCTGGGATTTGTCCCTCTTACCAGGAAGCAAACGACATTGCCATATACGCGGCAAACAACACTCTCGCGACATGCAACCGATGTAGCCCCAGCAGAAAGCGTTGAGACACTACTACTGAATACCAGCGGTATGGGCACGCCCGTGCCGACAGGGTCGCGTTATCGTGCGGCTGGCACAAGCTGTGATGGACGCCATCTGTATATCTTTGGCGGCTGGGGCAGCAATGAGCAGCTTCTGGATGAAGCCTGGAAGTATACCCCTGCAACAGATACATGGAAAGAGCTGGAACCCCTGCCAAAACCCCTGACCAATATGGAAGCAGCATGTATCGGCAGCTTCATCTACCTGGTAGGCGGATATGATGGCGAAGGGCATACCAATAATTTCTTTATCTATGACACGCTGGAAGATAGCTGGATCGCTTCCACCTGGCCGAATGCCAGTACGCCAATGACTGCTATATGGAATGGCAAGCTCTACACTTTCGGAGGTTTTCCTGGCCCACGGAATGACATCTGGGTGTATGACCCGGTGCAGGATAGCTGGGATGGTCCCATCGGCTCTATGCCCATTGAGATTGGCTATGGTTCGGCGACCACCGTTGGAGACTCTATCTATCTGGTGGGCGGTTCGGATGGACGATATCTACTGAAATCTATCCTCCAATTTAATCCGGTGACCATAAGCTGGGATAAAACCGGACCCGCTCTGCAAAAATCACGTATGTCGCCACTTGTTGCATGGTATGGGGATTCTCTCTATGTGTTTCATGGTGGCGGCAAAGATGGCGAGGTATGGAATCCGCTGGAATCATCCGAGGTGTATAGCCCCACCCTCTGGCCTGAAGGTTCATGGGTGTTGACGGATACACTGGAAATGCCGCTGGTGGGCATGGCCGGTGGGTGTGTAGATTCGCGTGTCTGGGCCATTGGCGGCAACTATCGCAATGGTGGCAGCAGTGCTACACAGTATTTTGATAGTGAGCAAGCCTGCCATTATACGCAGGGGAGCGATCTTCCCTGGTTGAGCAAAACACCAGCCGTCAGCACACTCCAGCCAGGTGAAGGGATTTCCGTGACGCTCACACTGGATGCCAGCCTCAGCACCATTCAACAGGGAATGTATCGTGCCTTTTTGACCATAGTCAGCGATGACCCGGTCAGGCCACGCATACAGGTGCCTATCAGAATGTCTGTCGGGCGGCAGATGTTTTTGCCACTCGTGGTGCGTTAGAGCGTTGAAACATTGAAGCGTTGCGTTGGAACGTTGGGACGTTGCAGGACTCTGATGGTAAACCCCATCTCCTGTCCGGACCTTTGCGGCTTTGCGCCTTTGCGCGAGGCCCTGCCCGGACGTTACCAACAGAGTCGTTGCAGTGGGTGGGTGTGTGAGGGAACCTGGTTCCCTCACACACCCCTTTGAAGCCGAAAAAACCCACACACACCTGTAACATGACAATTCCCTGACGCTTGTGCTACCAGATTCGTCTGGTTACTTCTAAACAGAGACCTGCCACATGTCTCTCATATTTCCCGCTAGAGAGATATATTCGTGATATTCGTGGTATTCGTGGTTCCTGCATGATTACCCGAAATCTGGTATGATTGACCTATCAAAGGTCTATTGACATCCTCCCGGAAGTGTGCAATCATGCTTCTAATTCTATAAGTTTTAATTTGCAAAAGTCTTTTTTATCTGTTATACCACACCCATGAGTGCCGTTGGTGGAGATTTTTATGTATACCACAATCATATTAATGGAACGTATGGGGTAGCAGTGGGCGATGTTTCCGGCAAGGGCATGCCGGCGGCGTTACTGATGGCCGTCAGTGTTGCCTCCTTTCATTCCATTATCCAGCGTGAAGTTGAACCCGAAACATTGCTTGCGCAACTTGACCAGTCTATCGCCTTCTATACCCGCACCACCCGCCTCAACTGTGCGCTGGTCTATGCATTGTTGCATGCACTGGAGCCGGATGATAATGGCAACGCAACCTACACAATGTGCGTGGCGAACGCCGGCTGTATCCAGCCAATTATTCGCCGTCGCGCAGGAGAGATGGAATGGGTCAATGTCAGCGGTATGCCGCTGGGAATTGGTATGGGTGCCAAATCGGGCTATCAGAAAATGAGTCTGAGGTTGACGCAGGGCGATATGGTCATCCTGACCAGCGACGGCGTGGTGGAAGCCAAAAATGCAACGAAGCACATGTTTGGCTTTGACCGCCTGGAACAGACGATTGCCGAGGGACCAGTGAATGATGCAGATGCAATGCTGGCGCATATCAAACAACAAGTTCAGATATTTGTGCAGGATGAAGAAGTGCATGACGATCTGACGATTGTAGTTGTGCAAGTGTGATACTATTGTGTATGCGGCAGAAAATCATCCACCGTTACCTACTTCCTATCATAAGCCTGTTGCCAGCCCTTGCACTGGTTGCCATGCTATTTGGCAGCAGCATTGTGTATGGTGTCTCGCAGAGCCTGGGCTATCTGCCACTTATCAACCAGGAAAGCATAAGCCTGGATGCCTACCGCAATGTGCTCATCGGGCCATCATCCGTAACCCGCGAGTTCTGGCCTGCGCTCGGTTTCTCGCTGTGGGTGAGCATTGCGGCGTCGCTGGTAGCAGCGTTGGGCGCACTGCTGCTGGTATCGCTGCTACCACAAAAACGCGCCAGCACCACCGGCGGTCTGCTGATGCACCTCAATCTGTCGCTCCCCCACCTGGTCTGGGCCATCGGGCTGGGGTTGTTGCTGTCGCAGAGCGGGTGGCTGGCACGGATGGCAAATCTGATTGGCATGATTGACACACCGTCTGATTTTCCGCTGCTGGTGCGAGACCGCTACGGCGTGGGAATTATTCTTGCCTATGCGGGCAAGGGTATCCCCTTTCTCGGCTTGATTGTGCTGGCTATTTTGCGCTCACAGCCAGAAGGCTACGATCTGGTGGCCGAGAACCTGGGCGCGAACCGCTGGCAACGGCTCTGGTATGTCACCTTTCCGCTCGTGTTGCCTGGCCTATTTGCCGGCGCGTTACTGGTGTTTGCCTTTGCCTTTGGTGCTTACGAAGTACCGGCTATCCTGGGCGTGCGCTACCCGCGCATGCTGGCGGTGGTTGCGCTGGAGTTTTTTCTCAACACCGACCTGCGCAGCCGCGCAGAAGGTATGGCAATTACGGGTGTTATGGCGGTGGTGGTACTGCTCGTGGCTGGTATTGCCCGCTGGTTGCAGAATCGGGGACAACCCGGCTAATACCCAGGTCAGATAATCGGGCAGAAACCACGAATACCACGAATATATCTCTCTATTACGTAAGGTATGGGGTGTTTGTATGGCGGATTGGTATACCAGATATACAGGGCGCGGGGTGCGTTTTGCACTGCGCATGCTGTTCTATTTCTTCCTCATCGCGCCGATGCTGATTTTTGTATTGCACGCGTTCTCGCAACGCTGGTTCTATCCGCAAGTTCTGCCAGCGGAATGGACGATCGAGCCATTTCTGCAACGTGCAACCAATCCCAAAACGCTTGTGGCACTGTGGGAAAGCACACAGATAGCCTTGCTGGTGACGGGAGTCTCGCTACTCATCGCCTATCCTGCGGCCCGCACGCTTGGGCTACGCGATATTCGCGGCAAAGGTATTATCACCCTGCTCCTCTTTCTGCCAACCGTCGTGCCGCCGGTCGCCACGGGTATCGGGTTGAATATCCTGTTCTTAAAAATCGGGTTGGCAGGCAGTATCTTCGGTGTGGCCTTGGTGCATCTTATTCCAGTGCTACCCTATACCGTGTTTTCCCTGACCGGCGTGTTTGCGCGGTATGACCCGACCTATGAAGACCAGGCACTCGTGCTGGGGGCCGGGCATCTGCGCATTTTCTTCACGATTACGTTACCGATGGTGTTGCCAGGCATGGTGGTAGCAGCTCTGTTTGCCTTCCTGATTTCCTGGTCGGAGTATCTGCTGACGCTGCTCATTGGCAGTGGGCAGGTGATTACGCTACCCATATTGCTGTTTTCGCTTGCATCAGGCGGCAATCCGACATCTATCTCAGCCCTTGCATTGCTGTTTGTCGCGCCACCCATTCTCTTCATTCTGGTAACTGCCCGCTACCTGCTGGCCCACGTCGTGCCGGGCCAGACACCAGGCGGACCGTAGCGGAGACAAACGAAGCTACCCACTCCCTGCCCGCTGGCGCAGGCGCAGGAGTTGTCGCTTCACGGCTGGAACACGAATAATCAACAACCCACCGAGTATGATGCTAAAAATCAGCGGCTCAGTATAATCTGCCTTCACCAGCCACCAGAAATGCAGCACGGCAAAAATGGCAGCCAGATAGACCAACCGATGCAACTGCTTCCACTTTTTGCCCAGCCGTCGTACCCACCCCTTCGTTGAGGTGATAGCGAGTGGGAGCAGCAACAGCAGAGCCACTGACCCTGCCAGAATATAGCGTTTGTCTGCCAGGTCTTGCAGAATATAGCCAATATTGAAGCCATAGTCCAGACCAATGAAGACCAGAAAATGCAACACCGCATAGAAAAAGGCATACAGGCCCAGCGGTCGCCGCAGAGCCAACGACGGTTTGATGCCCAGGACAATATTGGCAGGTGTGCAGGCGAGCGAGAGCAGCAACAAAACCAGCGCAGCTTCGCCCGTGCGCAACGTTATCTCATTCAGCGGGTCAATAAACTGCCCCTGCATATAGTTCCAGAGCAGCAGCAGCAAAGGAACAAGTGCGCCAATATGCGTGATAATCCGTAACCCGTGTCGTTTGAGAACATCCATGCTTCTTATGTCCCAAGCGCGTAATCCACTGCGGCAACCGCGTGCAGGTAGGTGGTATCAAAAAATGGCACCGCGCAATCGTCCGCCCCCACCAGCAGACCAATTTCCGTACAACCGGACACAATACCCTGCGCCCCTTGCTGCACCATATTCCTGATGATGGTCAGGTATTGCTCCTTTGATTGCTGGCGGATGAGGCCAGTACAAAGCTCATCATAAATGACCTGATGGATAAACGCACGTTCTTCGGCAGTGGGAATGAGGACCTCAAGCGCGTGCTGTTCGCGCAACCGTCCACTGTAGAAATCCTCTTCCATCGTAAAGCGCGTGCCCAGCAAGCCGATAGTCTGTATACCCTTTTCCTTGACCCGCCTGGCCGTTGCATCGGCAATATGCAGCAGCGGGATACCAACATCCGACTGGATATCATCTGCCAGCTTGTGCATGGTGTTGGTGCAGAGCACAAGAAAATCTGCCCCGCCCCGCTCCAACCGTTGTGCAGCGTCGCGCAGTAGAGCGGCAGCCTCCTGCCATTCTCCCTGATGTTGCAATGCCTCTATCTCGGCAAAATCCACCGACAACATGAGCGACCTGGCCGAATGCAAGCCACCCAACCGTAGCCGCACCGTCTCGTTGATAATTCTATAGTATTCAACCGAGGACTCCCAGCTCATCCCGCCTATCAGACCAATAACCTTCATACGTGCTCCATGTTACTTGTCATTCCCCTGCGCTTGCACCTGCTCCACCGCCTGCTGAAACTCGGCAGGATTCTCTGCCTGC
>CAYFVX010000198.1:0-7219 GCA_964346425.1 uncultured Chloroflexaceae bacterium
GCTGCTGCGATCCAGCAGGGTATCCAGCAGGGCCTGGCGGCACTGGCGCAGGAAATTGTGGTGGAGCAGGAGCAGGTGCAGTGGGTAGACTGGGGCCGCACGTCGCGGCGTGGCGGCAAGCAGCAGCATATGATCCTGGGTGGACTGGTGGGGAGCGCGGTGTTGCGCGGGGTGCCGCCAGCCGTGCGCGTGCTGTTGCTGGCGGGCAGTCTGGTGCATGTCGGCAAGGCGTGCGTGTTTGGGCACGGGGGGATGGTGGTGGAGCGGGTGAAACAATGATGAAGCAAGAAGAAGAATAGAAGGAGCGCATATGCCAGAAGACGATTTTGTTCCCTATCTTGCCAGTCTGCTTTCCGCAGATGGTCGGGCTGACTATAAAGCGGTTGAGCAGGTTGTGCGCAAGGTGTTTGAAACGAACCATACACGTCCGCCTACCGTGCAATACCTGCAGGAACTGGAAGCAGAGATTCAGGCTGTGCTGCCGGATGGCAAAGACTGCGTAGACCTGGTGTATGGCGGCGTCACCAAAGTCAAAGGGTATGTGTTTGAGGCCCAGAAACTGCCAGAAATACGTGGGGCTTCTGCGCTACTCGACTGGATCAATGAGGTGCGGTTGCCGCAGTTGTGGGGCATGCCGGACGATAGCTCCTGGGACGAGGAAGACTGGCCGAAGTACGGTATTATCTATGCGAGTGGCGGCAATATTCTGGCATTTACGGAAGCTGGCAAGGGGCAAGAACGCGCACGAGAAATCGAGTGCCTCTACACCTCCCATACGCTGACCGCCAACAGTGTGGCGGTGGCCGCCACGTTTGGCCTGCTCGAGCTGCGCTATGGGCGGCTCTACCGCCGAACGGCGAACGGTGACCTGTTGCCGCGCAAAGCAGATGACCCCTTTTACTGGTTCGAGCAATTTCTGCGTGACTGGCAAGATACCAAGAAACAACAACTGCTGCAAGCCTACTATTACTTCGATACGGAGAACCCGCCGGACTACACACCACTCCCGGAAGGTATTGCGTTGCAAGACTTGCAGCGTAAGCAACTGGGTGCAGACGCGATGACCGAGCAGGAATTGAAGCAATGCGGCTGGCGTTTCTTCAACCGCAAGACGTTTGGCGAACTGGTGACGGTGCTGGCAACCATGTTTAACCGCCGACGCGACGAACGCACTGCTCCTACTGCGCAGCCAGCAGACCCGACGGCGGCATATACCGGCACGCGCTTTCTGCCCGTCTATCCCGCACTACCACCGGCGGAGAAGTGCGACAGTAGCGGGATACGACCGGCCGTATGGCTTGGCCGCGTTGCAGATGAAGAGCGGATGTTGAGCGAGTCCTCGGCACGCAAGCGGTATGTCGGTCAGGTGGTGAAGGGCAAGAAAAAAGATACTGACTGGTTCACCAATAATTTCAAGTGGAGCGAAGCAGATGCCCCCCCAGACCTGGAGGGACGATCGTGGGAGCGGGAATGGCGGCTCTATCTGGAAGGCTCGGATGCTACGGATACCCACTATTATAAGAAATGGCTGGAGATTGCACAGCGCGTGGAGCCAGCCCAGGATATGCACCACATCGGTGCTGCGGCAAAGGGGTACATCGGGTTTATCTATGCGGATGGCAATAACATCGGGCGGTTGATCGCCACCCTCGCCACGCCGCAAGAATACTTCAAAACCTCCATCATCTTGCGCAAAGCGGCCAGGGAAGCCGTCTTTGCTGCGCTGGCCGAACATCTTGAACCAGTCAAGGTGCATTCGGAAAAGGGTGATGAACGCTATGTCCATCCGTTTGAAATCCTGACGATTGGTGGGGATGACCTGTCGTTGATTGTGCCCGCCAACCGTGCCTCGGACATTGCGCTCACGATCGGCTACACGTTTGAAGCATATCTGGCGAAGGCATTGAAGGATCTCAAACCTTCCCAACGCTATGTAGACCGTTATCACGGTAAAAAAGGATGGCTTGTGCCAGACTTCGACCAACTAGACCCGAAAGTTGGCTTATCGGCCGGCGTGGTAATTGCGCAGGAGAATGCGCCGATTTTCTTCCTGCACGACCTGGTTGAAGAGTTGCTCAAGAGTGCCAAGAAGCAGGCAAAAGCGCATGTAAAGGACCATCACTACTACGGCGGGGCGATAGATTTCATGGTGATGAAGTCTATCACGATGGTGACGGACAACATTGAAACGTTTCGCGAGCAAGCATTTGGCGTGACAGATAAGGACGAGAAGCGACAGCCAGACACGCAAACAAAGCATAATGCGCAGGAATGCTATCACCTGACCTCGCGCCCCTACTCCTGGCACGAGTTTGCCGGACTGGTGGCGACGTTGCGCGAACTGAAACGGGCTGGCGTCCCCCGTTCACAGCTCTACCGCCTGCGTGGAGTGGTGCAGGAAGCTCATTCTACTGGCATGGGCATTACCCGCAGTGTGCTGGAATATCTGCATACACGCGTGCGCCTGCGCGATCCGAAATTGCAGGAGGTGCTGATTGAGCACGTTGAACACTGCTGGTGTACGCCCAACGGAAAGGACCAAAATCAGACCGTTCGCCTGCCACCCTGGCGTAAGAAGCAGCATCGGGTCTGGGAGACGGTCTGGGCGGATCTGGTTGAGTTGTATGAGATGATAGAGGAAGGTACTCAGGCAGACTCTGAGAAAGACATTGCGGGAAGCACGAATGGAGGCACGGATGACTGAGCAGAACACGAAGGTTCGTATTGATCTTTCTGTGCAAACAGCGACACCGCTCAGTGTGGGGGCTGGCGGGAGTGCTGGCACGCTGGCGGACAAGAGTATTGTGCGCGATGGCTGGGGGCGGGCGATTATCCCCGGCTCGCAGGTGAAGGGCAAAACACGCCATACCGCCGAGGCACTGGTTCGCGCCCTGCGGCTGCCAGTGTATGCTCTGTTTGATGAGGATACCGAGCCATCACCCGGCAAGCCCGCGAAGAAGGATGTCGTTCGTTTGCTCTTTGGCTCGCCGCGACAACGGTCTCCCCTGCGCTTTACGGACCTGGTCGGGGTAGTGGGGGATGAACAGCAGATTGATCCAACTAGACTACCGCCTGATGAGGTGCAACAAAACGTCGGGCGGATTCGCCCCTCGGTTTCGCTCAATCGGCGGCGCGGTACGGCCGAGGATGCGCGGTTGCTCTTTCAAGAGACGACCCTTGAGGATATGCGCTTTGTCGGACGGAAAGCGATTACCGGCACGCTGGATAGCTCGCTGCTCCCATTGAATGAGCATCTGGGACTGGTGGCGTTGCTCTGGGCGGCTCTGCGCCTGACGACGCGCTGGGGCGGGGCAAAGTCGCGCGGGTTGGGCTGGAGCAGCGTTGAGGCTACCGTTTATTGCAATGGCACGGAAGTTTCGCCTGAGGAACTGGAGCACGCCCTGTCAACGCTGGTCGCGAATGTGCGGGCGGCGGAAGGAGGCGCATAATGCTACTCGATGTGACGATTACCGCGCTGGCACCGCTGGCTTTCCCGGAGCGTAAGGCGGGTACGCAATTCCGCACCAGCCTACCCTATGTGCCTGGCGCAACACTCTATGGCGCGTTGGGGAGCCTCTGCTACGACCCGGAGCTGTTTACGCATCTGCGCTGCCACAATGCCTATCCCGCATTTGCGGAAGATTCCTGGGTGCGTCCGTTGCCAGCAACGGCGATTCAGCCCAAAGGTGACAAAAACGTGATGGCGGACGCGCTGGTGGAGCGCGTTTGCTGGGAGATACAGCAACCGCCTGCGCTGATCTACGCGCCGACTGATGCCGCCGGGCGGCCCTGGGAAGCCGTCGGGCGCACCTTCTATACACTGCCAGCCGAGCAGGAGCCGAGCAATAAGGCAGACAACGAGGTGCCACACCGCGCCCTGCGCTCTATCGAGAAACGCACGGTGCAGCAGCGCGTGCTGACCCGTGTCGCTATCAACCGTCGCCGCGGGACGGCACAGGATGGGATGCTCTATTCGCCGCTGGTGTTGAATGAAGTGACCTACAACAAAAATCAAAAGCAGCAAGAACCAACCATGTTTCGCGGCAGCATCATCATTCCTGATAGGCCAGCCGCGGTGGTAGTGCAGCATCTGGCGGACATAGATTTTCTGGGTGGGCGGAAGAGTAGTGGGCTGGGGCGTGTCGCTCTTACCGCCAGCCCCGTCGAGGCAGAAAGCCCACAGGCTATTCAGCAACGGGTGGAGCGGATGACGGAACAGTTTGCAGCGCAGGCGGAGTTGTATGAGCAGTTGGGGGGCGAGCAATTCAAGGTTGGGACGATCTTTACCGTCAATCTGCTCTCGGATGCCATCCTGCTTGAGCAGGGCTGGTTGCCCACCCAGGAGTTGAGTGCGGCTATGCTCAAGGAGGCAACCGGCATTGATGCCACGCTGCTGCGTTCATTTACAATGACCGCGGTGGTCGGTGGCTGGAATGTTTGCTGGCAGCGGCCCAAACCCTCAGATATTGCGGTTACAATGGGCAGCGTCTCTGTGTTTCAGACGAGCGAGCCACCAGATTATGCGCAGCTTGCCCGCCTGCAACTGGATGGGATTGGCGAACGGCGGGCGGAAGGCTATGGGCAGGTCCGCATATGTGATGAATTTCATCTGGATATCAGGAGGAAACTATGAGTCAAACGGATACCGTGCAACACTTACAACGCGAGATGTACCTGCAGCAGGCGATTGATGCCAGCCAGGACGAACTGGTGCAACTGGCCGCCAGAAGCGTCAGTTTGCTGAAAGACAATACGGCTATGGAAACCAGTCAGTTGCGCAATCTGCTCAATGTGTCGCTTGAAACTATCTCGTCTGACGTGGTGGTTAATTTTATCTGTTACCAGATTGCCCGCAATAAAGGGGCGTGGGGGCAGGAAACCGATGTGTTTGGGCATCAGGTCATCAAGACCATCCAGAACGAACTGCCCAGAATAGCGCGAGGAGTAACGGATCGAATTCCTGAAACAGTGCAGGGTAACGAGAGGGAAATACTGCAAGCAGATGCACAGGCACGGCTGGTGCGGCTCTATCTGGGTTACCTGCATCGCTGGTTTTATTTCTTGAATAAGAGCAAGGATGAAACTGCAGCGGTCGGGTTGATGGGGCATCTGGCAGGTAGCAATGCGCCGCAGCAGCAGACAGGAGGTGGCGCATGACCGCAATGAACGACACCGCTTCGCAGCGGGCCTCGTTTGAACAATTACACAACCGGCTGGAGGTGCATGCAGAGTTGGTGGCGCAGACGGCGTTGCGCGTGGGGGCCGGGCGGGCCAGCGATGTTACCGGCAATGACCTGCCGGTGCTGCGCGATGCCCTGCATCGCCCGTTTATCCCCGGTGCCTCGCTCAAGGGAGCCTTTCGCGCCCGCCTGGAATCTTTGATAAACGCGGTTGCTCCAGATGAAGTACTCGCCCTTGATGCAATCGAATATCGCACGCGCAACGACATCCGCAAACTCAAGGAGAAGTACCAGAACCAGGATGCCAGGTTGAGTACGGAGATATGGAAGCTTTCAACCATGATAGACCTGACCTTCGGTTCACCGGAGCTGGCCGGGCGGCTCTTCTTCAAAGATGCTCGCGTGCAGGAGAATATCTGGTTCGGGCAGTTTGAGGTGCGCAATGGCGTGGTGCTCAACCGCGATACGGAAACGGTCGAGCAGGGCTTGCTCTACGACTATGAGGTGGTGCCGGTGGATACGCGCTTCGACTTTTCGCTGGTGCTGGAAAATGGCGAAGACTGGCAACTGGGGATGGTGGTGCTGGCCCTCGCCCCCTGGATACGCGGCGATGTGCAAATCGGCGGCTTCCGTTCGCGTGGTCTGGGCTATGTCAAACTGGATGAGCGCACGCTGCAGTGTCGTTACGTTGAGATTAAGGAGGTGGAGGATGTCATCCGCCTGCTACGTGATGGTATGGGTGGGAAAACCAACCCGGAGGATACCACCAGCCACATTGACATGCAAGGTGAGCAGGCACAGGGGTGGATCAAGGCGTTTCAGGCCGAACTCAAGCACCGGCAGCAGAAGGGAGACAACCGGCATGCATAAAGCAACACTGTTTGAGGGAACCATTACCTTTTGCATTCAGCCAGATGGCCCTATTCTCATCAAGGCGGGGGAGAGTAGCGGGGTAGACCCGACCCTGCCAGATATGGAGTTTGTGCGCACCAGGCGCATAGGCAGCGGGGGAGGCGAGGCACAAGGTGATCGAACCATCTATCTACCGGGTTCCTCGCTCAAGGGCGTCATCCGTGCCCAATGCGAGCGTATCTGCCGCTCGCTCGACCGCGAAGGGCGCGACCCTGACCAGGATAATCCACCACTGGCCGACAATCCGCAGGGCAAAGGCAAGCAGTATCGCGGACGGGATGATATGGAGTACAGTTCCGGCGCGTATCTCAATGAAAAGAGCGAAAAAATCAAAGGTAAACCTGACCGCACTGCGCTGATCTACCGCCAATCCTCATTCGTCAGCCAGATGTTTGGGCATACCAGCCTGGCCGGGCGGGTGCGGTTTGCGGATGCCTACCCTTCACCTTGTCCTGATGCAACCGCGAAGGATGCAACCGCTTCAACAGAAACTGCTGGCTCGGCAGAAACAACCCGGAAGCCTGACCACCCATCCACACAGGGAGAGATTATAACCGAAGAGCGCAATGGGGTGGCGATAGACCGCATCTATGGTTCGGTGGCGCATGGACCATTCAATTATGAGACGGTGGTGGCTGGCACGTTCCAGACACGCATTACCTTCAAGAATATCACGCTGGCGCAGCTTGCGCTGCTTGGCCTTGCGCTGAATGACCTGGGCAAGGGGCGCATCGGGATTGGTTCGGGCAAGTCCCGCGGGTTGGGGCGAGTCAAGGTTTTGTTAGACAACCTGGAACTCTTCTATCCCACCTGCGAGCTTGATGACAGCGGCAATCTCCACCTGCTGACCGGACAACAGATTGCAACCGCCAGCCAGTTTGTAGGAATCGGTGCGCTGTACCAGCACGCACAAGATTGCGGGACCTACAAGTTTCCCGCCGCAGCAGATGATACTGCGGATATGCCGCAGGGTCTGGTATATACGAACGACGAACTGATGGGGGTTCGGCTCACGGCAAGCGGCAAGGAGCAGGTAGAGGCGGCCTGGAGAAAGGGGATGGCGTTATGGGAAAAGGGGATAGGGGTATGGGCAGCAGTAACAATGCCAACAAAGGGGGCCATGCCTT
>CAYFVX010000199.1:0-7189 GCA_964346425.1 uncultured Chloroflexaceae bacterium
AACGCACACACCCCACGGTAAAATCCCGTCCACGATGTTTCGTGGTGCTACCCACCCCGATTGCAGTGGGGGATAACGTTTTTTCGGCAAAGCCGAAAAAACGTTATCCCCTCCCCCCAGATCAACCGCCCAACTCTTTGAGCTTGGTCTCCCACTTGTTCATAAGCCGATTGTAGGTCTCCTCACTTATTTCTCCCATAGAGAAACGCAAATCGAGGTTATCAATCGCCTGCTGTACCTTTTCAATCGTCAGTTCACCACTCCCCTGGTTCGCAGGAGCCGCCTGCTGCTGGGGTGGTTGTTGCTGCGGCTGTTGCTGTGGTTGCTGCGGCTGTTGCTGTGGTTGCTGCGGCTGTTGCTGCTGCGGCTGCTGATTCATCGCATTTGCCATCATCTGCGCCATGCCCATGCCCATACCCATACCAGCACCCATACCCACACCAGAGCCCATTTCGCCACCGCCACCAGGGTTGGATGCAGCCTCACGCATGGACTGCGCAGCCTGATAGCGCATAAAATCGGTTTCGCCCACAGCACCCATAACCGTGCGTTGCTCCATCGCCTTGGATGTCTCCTCGGTTGGGGTAATCGCATGTACAGAGAATGCCATCACCGACAGCCCGATTGCCGAAAAATCGCCAGCCAGTTTCGCCTTGCAACCGGCACTAATCTCATTGTACATTGAGGGCAACTGAAACAGGGATTTGTTCATTTCTCCGAGAAGATCGAGAAACTTCTGGACGATAAACCCGCGCATGTAGTTTTCGATCTGTCGCGACTCAAACATTCCCTGCTGTCCAACAATCTTATTCACGAACAACGAAGGATCATTCACCTGAAATGAGTAGGTTCCACGCGCTCGCAACCGAACCATACTGAGCACCGGATCCTGAAACCAGATTGGCTCGGAGGTTCCCCACTTCTGGTCAATAAACTGCTTCATATTGACAAAAACCACTTCAGCCTGGAAGGGGGTTTTTCCGCCAGTCGCCATACCAACCAGGCTTGCCAGCAGCGGTATGTTGCCAGTAGTTATGGTGTGACGCCCCGGCCCAAACACATCAAGTGCTTTCCCGTCACGGAAGAAGACCGCGGTCTGGCTTTCGCGTACAATGACCTGCGAACCAAACCGAAAATCTCCCGGCCCCCATTCGGGTTCACGATGAACAATCTCTTCACCGGTCTGATCAAGAAATTCGACGACATCAATAATCCGTGCCATATTGCTCCTCCACAGTATGTTCCTGAAAACCTTACGGAATACCCTTAGACAGAGGCACGTTTGCCAAGCGTGACAAATTCTTGTCGGGCATCAAACTGGTTATTCAACCCATTGATAAAGCTCGACAACTCATCAAGTGCCTCATCAAACTGTTCTCCGGACCTGAACTCTTTTTCGACGTATTCAATATGTTCACGCAAGAGTGGAATGCTATCAGCCAGTCGCGCATCAAACTCATACATCTGATCAAGATCCGCTTCATTAATCTGGGCTTCGTCAAACCAGCCTGAATAGCCACGAGGAGCACTCTCCAGACGAGCAATAAAGAACCCAAGTTGCTGGCTGATATCCTCTATGCGATCAAGACATGCAAACTGCCCGCTGTCCACCGCTTTCTGCGTAAGTCGGGTAATCGCCTGTTGTTCGCTGGTAAATTGTCGCGCCAGCGTGGTACGGAGCGTCTTGTCTGCATCACGCCGTTTTTCTTTTGCCTCATATCCCTCATACCCTGGCACAATCTCCAGAATACGCTTGATAGCTTCTCGCATATGCCCCAACCTCCTTCAATTCCAACCAGTAGCAATAGAAAAATACGCTCATTTTATCATACCACGGAAATTGATAGTTCCCGCATTGATTCGAAAAAAATAGAAACAGAACGGGTACTATGCTATAATGCAAAGACAGCAGATAAATTTAAGGGGAAATCCAGTGTCTTGAAAACTCCTGTGGTCACACGCCTGAAAACAGAGGAGAGAGACCATCTCCCATCCAATCACCTATGCACAACCAACCACTGACGAGGGTGCCACAGCAGAGTTGACAGAGATAGATAGCTTTTGATGCATACCCAGGAACAGCAAAAGACACCTTTGAAACCACTAAAACAGCGAAGTATCAGCATGCGTCTTCGATGGTCCTACTTGCTCTCTTCAACCATTCCTCTCATCCTGGTTGGCTTGCTCCTGATTACGCTCAATTTTCGCACGCAACAAAAAAGTGTCTACAACGAACAACTGATGCTTGCGATACAGGCAGTGCGGGAAATTGGGAATTATGTTGGTGGTATCGAAGCACAATTGCTAAGCGCAGGGCAGCAAATGGATGCAGAGACGTCAACCCGGGAATGGGAAACCCGGCTGCGCGAACTCATTCATGCCAGCTACCCCGACCTGCGGAGCGTGTCGGTTTTTAATATGGATGGCATGGAAATCGCCCAACTTTCGCAAGAACGGACCTTTCCGGCCGATAGCTTCATCCGCTCCACCGAAGACCCGATGGTCGAACAAGCCCTCGAAGGTCTGGGAAGCCGCAGTGATATTCAGGTCGCTGAGGATGGCAAGAACGTCTTTATCATTGCCCTGCCATTACGCAATATCCAGGCAAAGCCCATCGGAGCAATTCGCGCGGAAGTCAGTGCCACGCCCATAGAACAATCGTTGCGCTTGATAGGCCGTGGAACCAGCAGCGTGGCTTTTCTGATAAATGATACGCCTGAAATGATGCTTTCGGGGGCACCAACTGGCTGGAACCCCCCAGAACTAAATGAAGCCCTGGAATCTGATGCAGAAGACATCGAATATTTGCGTGAGAACAGTCGGGCTATTTTCTACAAAAATGGGCTGAATGAGCAAGTATTGGGCATTATGACCCCCATTACCCCCGGCACATGGTCCGTCATTGTGGAACAACCTATCAAGATTGCTTTTGGCAATGTGTGGAACACCATGCTTTTGCTGGGCATTCTAGTCGTCCTGGTTGGCTTGCTGGCATTAGGCGTGGGGCTTTTCCAGGCACAAAAGTTTCTGCGACCGTTGCGTCTGCTCCGTGAAGGGGCGGAAGCTTTTGGGGCTGGAAAACTGGACCATTGCATCACCGTTTCAACCGGTGACGAAATGCAACAACTGGCCGTGACGTTCAATCAGATGGCCGAACGTTTGCAAGCCAGCCTTTCAGAAATTGAGGACCAGAATACCCGTCTGCGCGAAGGGTTACAACTTGCTCGAGATATTCAGATGGGTTTGTTACCTTCTCGTCCCCCCTGGGACCAGGAAAGCCTCACCGTACATGCCATGTCCGTGCCAGCCTCGGAAGTCGGCGGCGATTTTTATTCCTACCTCGCCCTGCCAGAGTATAAAGCAGCTATCTCAATAGGCGACATTTCCGGCAAAGGGGTGGGGGCAGCCCTTATGATGGCATTGACCAGCAGCATGATAGAATCGCAAGCTCGCGACGCAACCCAACCTTCAGAGGTGCTGGGTGGACTGAATCAACACCTGCACTACCGCCTGAAATCCAACCGCATGAACGCCGCGATGTTGTATGCAGTCTTTGACCTGCGAGCCAACACCATGACCGTCGCCAACGCCGGCATGATATCACCATTGCTCATTCGCAAAAACCGCACATGGCATATGGGCAATGGTGATGGATTAAAATTGAACAAAGAACCAGCAACCCCGTATATCAGTGAGTTTCTCAATGTTGGCGGGCTACCCATCGGCTCTCTGCCAGAAATACGCTACCAAAATCTCACGATTCCCATCGACTCCGAGGACATTATTCTTTTTATGAGTGATGGAGTGATAGAAGCGCATAATCAACAAGGTGAAATGTTTGGATTTGAACGATTGGATGATCTTCTCTCCAATGCCCAGGAATTACATACCGTGCAGGATTTCGTTCATTTTCTCCTGAATAGCGTACAAGATTTTATGGGTGATGCAGAGCAACATGATGATATAACAATTGTGGCGGTACGTCCTGCGGTGGAATTAGAAGCTGAGGAGCGGAGAGAAACAGAAAGGAAAATGTATGCAACTGTATAACTCATTTACTGCGACGAAAGAACCATTTCGCATTCCCACGGACCGCCCGGTGACGCTGTATGTTTGTGGCGTCACTCCCTATGACACCACCCATGTCGGCCATGCACGAACCTATATCTTCTTCGATACGCTGCTGCGCTATCTCCGCTGGCAGGGTGCAGATGTGCGCTACTGCCAGAATATTACCGATGTAGATGACCCACTCTTTGAACGCGCCAGACGCGATAACATCCACTGGCAAGACCTCGCCGAGCGTGAGGTCAAGCGATTTATGGAAGACTGCGAAGATCTCAATATCATCACGCCGGATTACTTTCCCAAAGCCAGTGAAGAAACAGCGCATATGATTATGATTACCGAGCAATTGATCAAGGCTGGCTATGCATATGTGCGCAATGGCAACGTCTACTTCAGCATCAAGCAAGACCCGGACTTTGGCAAGATGGCACGTATGGGGTATGATGATATGCTGGCTATCGCCAACCAGCGGGGAAATACCCCCAACGATCCCTTGAAGGACGACCCACTGGATTTTGTGCTCTGGCAGGTCAGCAAGCCCGGTGAACCAGGGTGGGAAAGTCCCTGGGGGGAAGGGCGTCCTGGCTGGCATATTGAATGTAGTGCCATGGCTATGCGCTACCTGGGAGAACAGATTGACTTTCATGGTGGAGGCAGTGATTTGCTCTTTCCCCATCACTCATGCGAGATAGCCCAGTCGGAAAAGGCAAGCGGCAAACAGCCATTTTCGCACTTCTGGATGCATGTTGGCATGGTGTTCCTCGATGGCGCAAAGATGAGTAAATCACTGGGCAATCTGGTGTTTATCCGCACCGCTCGTGAACAACACGATACCAATGCGCTCCGCTGGTATCTGCTCAACGCCCCCTACCGTGACGAATTTTCGTATGAGCACGATGAAGTCGTGCAAACAGAGCAACAACTTGCGCGGCTCTATCAAGCCCTGGCGGTAACAGGCGGCCCCCACACTGCCCTGGACCGCTCGCGTGCGTGTGATGCTTTTGCAGCAGCAATGAACGATGATATGAATACACCAGCGGCCTTGCAGGTCGTAAGCAGCATGGGAGAGGATATCCTGACGGCTGCCGAAGACGGGCACGAAGTCAGTGGTGCCCAGGAAATGCTGGCAGGATTGGCAGGAGTTCTCGGCTTCAGAATAGGATGATAACAAGGTATGAAACACACTGGTCGTCTGAAACAAAAGACTCTCGTGTACTGTCTGTTTTTACTTGTATTGCTCGTGCCATTGACTGCCTGCTTTTCTCAGGAAATGCCGGCAGAGGACATACCCAGAGGTGGCGAAATCATCTGGAGTGTTGTCGGAGTAAAAGACCTGGATTCGCTTGATCCGGCGCAGGCAGGAGAACAGCAATCCATCATCGTCATGAATCTCGTATTTGGAGGACTGCTCCGCCTGGACGCAGACTTACGCGTGCAGCCAGATGGTGCCAGCAGATGGGATGTAAGCGCAGACGGAAAAACCTACACCTTTCACCTGCGCGAAGATTTGAAGTTTGGCGACGGTTCACCGGTAACTGCCCAGGACTTTGTCTATTCGATCAATCGCGCTCTGCAACCCTCGACCGCGGCCTACGCAGCACCATCACACTTGAAGCACATTGTTGGAGCGGAAGAGGTGCTCGAAGGCAAAGCCGATGCCGCCAGCGGGGTACGGAGCCTGGACGACCATACCCTGGAAATTGAGCTTGATGCGCCGCTGGCCTACTTCCTCTCCTGGCTTACGTCCCCGCATACCTTTGCCGTCCCACAACAACTCATCGAGGAGCACGGCGAAGACTGGACCGAGCATGCCTTTGGGACGGGGCCTTTTCGCGTCAAAGAGTGGAAGCATGGCGAAGAAATTGTCCTGGAAGCCAACCCGCATTACTGGATGGGCTTGCCCGGCGTTGATACGCTACGCATGCCATTTTTTCAAGACAATGAAGTAGCCTATCAACGCTATCGTCAGGGAGAGCTTGACATTATGGGCAACCGGCAAACCGGCGTTCCAGCCCCCCGCGTCTCCGAAGTGCAGACATTGCCAGACTTCCGCACAGCTTCCGCCCTGGCAGTGCGCTATATCGGCTTCAACAACCATCTTCCTCCTTTTGACAATGTCTATGTGCGGCAAGCATTCGCCTTCTCGGTTGATCGGCTTGAACTGGCACAAATCACCCTATCGGGGACCGTTGAGCCAACCGGCCGTATCCTGCCACGAGGGTTGGCCCGCACCGACTACGCCGTCAAAGGACAGGCGTTTGACCCGGAAGGTGCCCGCAGAGCCTTGCGACTGGCAGGCTACCTCTCAGCCCAGGAACTCCCTGACGTTTCGCTTTCCTATGCAGAAGAGGGCGAAAACGAACTGGTAGCCCGCACATTGCAAAATTTCTGGCGTGATACTCTGGGTATTGAAGTCACGCTGGAAGGGTTGGACCTGCAAACATTCAGCCAGCGGCTTGATGAAACATTTATGCAGCCTGAAGAGGGGTTGCAAATGTACCTGAGCATCTGGGGAGCCGATTATCCCGACCCACAAAACTTTATTTCACAACAACTACGCACCGGTTCGCCCAACAATAATGGCAACTGGTCAAATGAAGAATTCGATGCCCTGGTAGACCAGGCAGACCGTATGGGCCAGCAAAATCTGGCAGATGAACGGCTCAAGTTGTACGCAGAAGCGGAACAGATTGCACTTGAAGGGGTTGGCTGGCTGCCACTTTATAATCCACGGCTCAACATATTGATAAGCCCGGCTGTGCAGGGGTTGGTTTTTACCCCACAGGGAATCATCGCCCCGGATTGGCAACAGGTGCGTATCACAGAAACCGAGGGATAGTGTGTGGTGGTTTTTGGTGGCTATGTCACCAAAAACCACCACACAAACAATCTTTGCGGAGGAGCCTCACGGCTCACATATCCGCGCCATGCTCTATGCATCAATATGCTGTCGCAAAGTCTTATGTTTTTCAACATAAGACTTTGCGACAGCCACAAATATGGACGCAGGCGGCGTACCAGCACAGGATTGTGTGGGTGTTGGGGACGGCTCCGCCTCAACAGGTATCACCTGCGGTGGGCTTTGCTTGCGCAAGGCAAAACATGCACGCAAGAGCGTGCC
>CAYFVX010000200.1:0-7178 GCA_964346425.1 uncultured Chloroflexaceae bacterium
ACGCATTCACCTGACTGAACGAACGAAACAACCGATCAATTCGATTCTCAGGAATACCAATCCCCGTATCTTGCACCGCAATATGGAGCGTATACGTCTTATCGGTGAAGGAATGTAATTCTGCATCTTCTTCAGCCTGGGCAGTATCATATGGCTCGTCTTTATCATACAGTGCAACGGTCACCAGAATCTCTCCCTGCTCGGTAAACTTGACTGCATTGCTCAGCAAATTGATCAGGATTTGCCGCAAGCGCAAAATATCCCCCATCAGCAATGTCGGTGTCTGGTCTGCAACGGTATACGCGACGCTAATCGCCTTCTCCGCCGCCCGTGCCGCCGCCATATCCAATGACTGCTCAATGCAATCATGCAGATTAAAGGGATACTCCTCCAACTCCAGCTTGCCAGCCTCTATCTTGGAAAAATCTAGCACATCGTTGATAATAGAAAGCAATCCCTCGCTACTCATCCGAATAGTCTCAGCAAAATCGTACTGATCTGCCGAAAGGCTCGTATCCAGCAAAAGCGAACTCATCCCAATAATCGCATTCAGCGGAGTACGAATCTCGTGACTCATATTCGCCAGAAACTCCGATTTCGCATTGGTAGCTGCTTCGGCTGCCTCCCATGCCTGCTGCAACTCCTCATTTGCGGCTTTGAGCTGAGCCGTGCGCTCAACTACTCGTTGCTCCAGCTCCATATTGAGCGCACGAATCTGCTCTTCCGCCTCCTTGCGCTCACTAATATCCAGGGCCAGCCCGATACACCCGACAATCTGTCCCTCTTCATTGCGCAACGGATCGACGCGAACCTCAAAGTCGCACCCATGCAGCGTAATTTCATACCCGGCCGACAACCCGCGCAATGCCCGCAAATGTGCCGTGACCGCTGCCGAATCCGTACTGTCCGTTCCATACAACGCATAAATCGTCCGCCCGACCGCCATGCTCACGTCCGACCCTTGCCGCACCAATCCCGACCCAAGGACCTCTGTCAACGTCAGGTTCGTATCAGTCGTCCACAAAATAGAAGGCATCTGCGTTGTAATCAAGCGCAGCTTCGTCTCGCTCAACCGCAGTGACTGCTCATCCTGCACGCGCCGTGTGACATTCCGAACAGTAAAGACGACCCGTTCTACCAGACCTGACTCATCACACAGCGGCGCAGCATTGATAGAAAGCAATACCCGTTCACCCGAAGGCCGCACCACTGCATGCCGCACATCCAGCACAGCCTGCCCGTTTTGCACCACCTGATGAAACGCGATATCTTCGCTGGTAACCTCTCCACCTTGATGATCCGTGACATACCATTCCGTCGAATAACACGTGCGTTGTTGTATCTCGTCCTCAGAGAGACCAAGCACATGCTCGGCCCGCCGATTGGCAAAAATAAATCGTCCACTCCTATCGGCGACCAGAATACCCACCGGGCTTGTTTCCATAATACTGTGCAACAAATCACGTTCGCGGCGCAGAGCCTCTTCTGTCTGCTGACGAATCTGCACTTGCTGTTGCAAATCCTGATTTGCCGCCTCAAGCTGCTCCGTCCGTTCAATAATCCGTTGCTCCAGTTGCTCATTCAGCCGGCGGATTTCCTCCTCTGCCCGCTTCCGCCCGGTAATATTGCGCACAACCAGCGTCCATCCTCCAGTATACGGCTCTATCTCCACTGGCTGGATTGCAATCTCAAATACCCGCCGCGATTCTTCATCATTGCCTACTTCCACTTCAAAACAGCGCACGGGGTAAGGTTGGAGCAACATCTCTAGCGACTCCTGCGCCAGATGATGCAGCGTATCACCCACATGCAACTCTGGCGCAAGCAGCGACAGATACTCTCGCCCCGCCGGGTTGATAAACATAATTCGTCGCTCGGCATCCAGCATCAGCACCCCATCGGGCAAATGTCTCACCATACACTCCAGCCGCTGCTCCTCAGCTATTAGCAAGGCATGCAACTGCTGCACCGCTACCGATGCTTGATTGGCAACCGTGTAGAGGATACGCACCTGCTCCTCATGAAACATATTCGCCTGCTCTGCCCCCACAAAAATCAGCCCGATAATCTCGCGCTGCGCCCCCACAATAAGCGGGACCTGGAAAACCGAACGCAGATTGGTCACTGGCAACCGCATCGCGTCCGAGCCGGCTACCTCATACGAACGCACCCGTATCTGGCTTGAGCGAATGGTTTTGCCTTTCATATGCGAAACCGTGCTCATCATACGCTGGCGAATATCTTCCATCAAAGCGGGAACAATCGGTCGCGTATATTGCACATAGAGTTCATAGGGTTCTTCCAGCAGTAGAAAACTGCCGGAGACGACATAGGGAACAACGCGATGGAGATGCTGGAGCATGAGACGACACAGATCATCATAATTGAGGCTGTATCCAATTTGCAGCGAGAGATCATTCAACACTTCAAGCTCAAAGGTGCGCTGATGGAGTTGCGACTCCAGCAACGCGTTTTTTTTGCGGAGCTCCTCAAGCTGCTCGGTCAGTTTTATCGTGTCATAGTTCATACATCTCTTCAATTCTATTCACTAGCGTTCAAAACAAATACACTCTTCTGCAAAAATAAAACAACCTGAGTGGGTACAAAGTTCAGGAATTCTGGTGGGTTGAATAGCATACATTACTTGTGTTACCTTTGTTTTCCTCCGAATGTGAACAGTGACGTTATCCTTGGGTCTCTAATGGGCGTTCATCATGCCTAACGTCTCACTGACACGCTCGTACTCTTTCTCGATTTGCACAAGATATTCAACAACAGGTTCTCCACTGCCAGAACGACCTATCCATTCAACTTGCTTACAAAGGCTGGAGAGATATAGGGCTCCCATCTGCGCACTACTTGATTTGAGGGTATGCGCTGCGCGTATCCATTCCTCTCGATCATCTTGCTCAATTGCCTGCCGCATGCTGGCAATAATGGCCGGGGCATCTTTCGCATAAATATCTAACAAGTCAGCAATAATCACATGGGCATCCTCTCCCCCCAATGCCTCTTGCAGCCGCACCAGGACAGACTTGTCAACGACATCGTGCTCTTCGGTATCTGTTCCAACGACAGGCACAGATGTGTCTGCATCTTGCGGTGAAGGAGACAAAGATGTTTCTGTAAACGATATTTCAGGGGGTTGTGCAGCCTCAAAGGGGAGTATTTTGGGCCGATCCAGTTCCTTTGCAAAGGGATGTGTGACTTCAGCGGTTATTTGTCCCGGTTCACCTTTCACGGTCCACTTTCCGTGGTCTCCCTTTGAGGGTTGTGCATTGGGGGGGGGAGAGGTATGGCGTGGCGGCACTTGCTTTATTGCGGCCGCCAGATGCTCCATTTTGACCGGCTTGGTAATATAATCATCCATCCCCGCTTCTATACACCTTCGGCGGTCCTCACGCATAGCGTGAGCCGTCATCGCCACAATCCGTGGTTGTTGCTCTTCAGACCAGCGGTTGCGAATATGGCGGGTTGTTTCCAACCCATCCATTTCAGGCATCTGCACATCCATAAAAAGAACATCATACGTCTGTTGTTGCAGCATGTTCAGTGCCTCCAGCCCGTTGTTGGCAATATCTGCGGCATATCCCAGACGCTCAAGCAGTCGGCGTGCAACTTTCTGGTTCACAACATTGTCCTCAACCACCAGAATACGGAGCGGAAGCATGTCTTCATCGGATTGAGATTGGGGTGGGGCTAGTATATTGTAGCCTGAATGTCTGCCAGCACAACTTGTATCTGGATACAAACTCGTCTCTGGCGCCGGTCCGGTCAAGAGCAAATCCTTTGTTATGGGCTCGGTATCGGGAGCAAAAATAGTCCGCAGCACGTGCTGCAACAAAGCAGGCTTGATGGGTTTTATAATCAGCGTGACCAGTCTGTCGCTCATACCCTGCACCATCTCGTGCCTGCGTGCCAGCGAAGTACTCACCACAATGGGCAATGCTTGCTCCTGGTAGTGCTGACGGATGTGCGCGACAAGCGTCATATCTTCAAGTTCACGACCAGCCACATCTATCAAAGCAACATCAAAGCGCATATGCTGGCGAGCAAACTCTTCGATATCCGAGGTCGAAGTAGCCAGTACAGGGATCATGCCCCAGGATTGCAGATGTTGGGCAAGAATAGGACATCGCTCAGCACCATCGCAAATCACCAGAACGCGATAGTCTTGCAGTAGATGGATACTGGTGGCTTGTGGAGCAGGGGGGGCAACCTGTTGCTGCGTCTGTTCTTCCAATCCACTGGTTTCTTCCGCCTCGGAGGGTTCTGCAATGA
Organism: uncultured Chloroflexaceae bacterium; assembly: GCA_964346425.1. GTDB lineage: Bacteria > Chloroflexota > Chloroflexia > Chloroflexales > Chloroflexaceae > JAAUSY01. The sequence goes on from CAYFVX010000200.1 coordinate 4,282, forward strand.
TCACGATATGGAACGTGGAACCTTTGCCAACTTCACTCTCCACCCATATCGTACCGCCCATCATCTCGGCAAATCGCTTGCTGATGGCTAAACCGAGACCAGTGCCACCATATTTTCGCGTGGATGAGGCATCTACCTGACTAAATGACTGAAAAAGGACATTCATGCGGTCCGCTGGAATACCAATACCGGTATCTTTGACGGAGATATGCACGACATGATGAAAGTCGCCGCGTATAAAGGAAGACCCACTATCCACCGACACAATAATCTCGCCCTGTTCGGTAAATTTCACGGCGTTGCTGAGCAAGTTGACGAGAATTTGCTGGAGCCGATTGCCATCACCACGAACCAGGAGTGGCACATGCTCGGTTATACGGTAGGCAAGACCAAGATGTTTTTCCGCGGCTCTGGCAGCGACCATATCAAGTGCTTGTTCAACATACTGCCGCAAATTGAATGGGTATTCATCCAGTTCGAGCTTCCCTGCCTCAATTTTGGAGAAATCGAGAATATCATTCACAATAGAAAGTAAGACCTGGCTACTCAAGCATGCGGTTTGCACCATATCGCGTTGTTCGGCATCGAGGGGGGTATCCAACAATAAACTGGTCATACCAATGACGGCATTCAGCGGAGTGCGGATTTCATGGCTCATGTTTGCCAGAAAATCACTTTTCGCTCGTGTTGCTGCTTCGGCTACATCCTTTGCATGCTGCAAGGCTTTTTCTGCTTGCTTATAGCTGGTGACATCGCGAAAGCTCCAGACGCGCCCGATGCCGCTGTTCGTCAACTGCTGTGGTTGCACTACTCGCTCCAGAATGCGTCCGTCTTTGAGCTCAATAATATCCTGGACGCTGGCATCTGGCTCTTGATACAACTCACTGATACGTTGCTGGAAGAGCGCGGCATCTTTAACCTGCTGACTGAGGTAGGCAACGCGTTGCTCATACGTTGCATTGGTAATGTTTTCCGCCGACAATCCCCACATTTCCAGGAAATGCTGGTTGTAGGTCAGCGTGCGCAAATCTCTATCAACGACCAGAATACCATCAGCCGTCGCTTCAAGCGTGGAGCGTAGCAGCGTTAGGGATTGTTGGAGGGCTTCGTGTTCTCGTTTGTAGGCGGTGATATCTTGCTCGGCACCGATAATACTGATAACCCGTTCCTGGAAATCATCCCAGACAGGGCGGACATAATTTCGCACCCAGCGAATTTCCCCCGTCACTGAAACAACGCGAACTTCTTGAACGCTGGATTGCCCATGCAGCACCATATCGAGTTGTTGCAGAATGGTGGGCAAATCATCCGCGTAGTACATCTGCTTCCAGGCATGCTCAAAAGCCGTCAATTCTTCTACGGGATACCCCAGGGTATTGAGGAAAGGTTCGGTACACCAGTCAAACTTGATTTGCTGGTTCCGATTGACCCGAAACGCATAGATGAAATCGGAGGTCATGTCCGACACCACGCGGTATCGTTCTTCACTGGCTTTCAAAGCGGCCGTATGCCGTGCAACCAGCGATTCAAGCAACAATTGCCCATCACGAAGGAGGGTATTGGTGAAGCAGGCATGGTGGAATATCTCGTAAAAATACTTTTGCAGCACTTTTATCCGGTGACGTGCCAGCAAGAAGAGCATTCCATAGCACAACGTGCCGAGCACAATATGCTCAGATTGGATAACTGTCCTGGTGATTGCCAGTAACAAGAAGACGTTGACCAGGACAAAAGCGATAAACAAAGACCATCCCATTGCAGGATGCTCTCCGGTGAGGCGTTTATCGCGTTTATCACGAGCACCGGCATTAAAAACTGAACAGTCTTGCTTCATTGCATCGTTTCCTGCTTACGAGCCAGTCATCGTCAGGCATATGAGCAAGGGCGGATTACATGAAAGAAGAGGTCAGCTTGAATAGCGTTGTATTCGCTTGCTTCTCAATCGTCACCGCACTTTCTCCCTCCAAATAGGCAAGTTCCTGCTGCAATATCTCAGCAGGCAATGCGGTCAGGTGTGCAATTTCTTCCACGGAGGTTTTGCCCAATTGTTTCAGAGCTTCTATCACATAGCGTGAACGTAGGGGAAGATCCAGATATCGTTGGGAAGAAATATGCGAAGGGGTGCCGGTCAGGATGCCACTCAATCCTTGTAATGCCCCCCCTATGCGTAACCCGTCACTGGTGATTTCAAACTTGCGAATTTCCTTGCTATGGAAAGACCCACGGACTTTGAGCACGTTAATGGCGTGCTCCATACGGCCCGATATTTCGACATAGCGCAGCAAAATAACATTGTCTACAATAAAAGAAACGCCAAACTCGCTCAACTGAAAATTGCCGAAAAGTTCTGGTATCTCATTGGTCAGGATGATCGTCAACCCCTGTGCCTTGAACTCATTGACAACGGAATAAATATAGTCTTTATACCGTACTTTGTCTGGTGTCGCAATCTCGATATCCTTGATTGAGTCAATGAGGATACGTTTTGCACCGACCTTCTGGACTGCTTCACGGATCAAAGCCACATGAATATCTGGCTGTATCTCGACTGGCGAATTATAAAAATGGACGAGTAACCCTTTTTGCGTCAATTCTTCGAAATCCCAGCCAAACGACCGCACAATCTCGCGCAACTGGTAGGGATTTTCCTGGAAGGTGACGATAACGCCCGGCTCGCCTGCCGCCGCGCCAGCCGTAATGAAATGGAGACCAATCAACGTTTTGCCCGTACCGGCACCGCCGGCCACCATGGTGGATGTTCCGCGTGGCAATCCCCCGTCTATCATAGCGTCCAGGTCTTTCAAACCGGTGGAGATGTGTTCGGGGATTGCGTTATATTCGGGAAAGACCTCCGGGGTTTTAATGCGTGGATACACCTTGAGACCAGCATTGCTAAT
>CAYFVX010000201.1:0-7155 GCA_964346425.1 uncultured Chloroflexaceae bacterium
ACCTGGTTCCCTCACACAAAACAGGTGCCCCCCATTGAGGGGATATGAGTCCAGGGTGCTAATTAATGTGCTAAAAAGGAGTGAGATTATGCTGGATGATGAAGAGTTGGTCCAGGTCCGCCAGTATGTCATCAAAATTCTGCCCGAATTGATACGAGCTGAACCAGAGATAGCCACAACGATTGAGGGTATCCTGGCTGAACATTTCCCACGGCGAGATGAACTGGCTCGTATGCTGGAGAAGGTGGACCGAAATTATGAAGCTATTTCGCAACACCGTGAAGAAACAAAGCAGCGGTTCGAGCAAGTGGACCAGCGGTTCGAGCAGGTGGACCAGCGGTTCGAGCAAGTGGACCAGCGGTTCGAGCAAGTGGACCAGCGGTTCGAGCAAGTCGACAAGCGGTTCGAGCAGGTGGACCACACGATTGCAGAATTAAGAGAAGACATGAACCTGCGGTTTGAGCAGATAGATCGCAATTTTGGGGAAGTAAAAAGTGAGCAACTGCAAATGCGTCGTGATATCGCAAAGATTTATGCTGAACAGACCAACATGAATCGTCGCATGGAAGGCATGGAAAAATGGGTCAAGTTTGTGACGGGCGACCTGCGCAATGAAAAGGGCCAGACGATGGAAGATATGTTTGCTGCGGCCCTGCGATATGGTTTAAAGAACCCGGACATTAAATCAGAACATATCCATCTCCGTCAGCGTCTTGTGGACACAGAAGGGCTTGTTTTTCCAAAAGGGTTTGAGACAGACATAGATATTATTGCCCAGAATGACGAGATACTCGTTTTTGAAGTCAAATCTACCGCGAAAAAAAGTGAGGTGGAAATGCATGCGGTGCGGACACAACTTGTTGCGCTGCAAAACCCGGCGAAAAAGGTTCGCGGTATTTTTATTACGCTGGCCGCTCGTGAGAATATTCGTCAGCGGTGCGCTGACCTGGGCATAGAACTGGTAGATTAGCAACAGGAGTTTCTCTTTTTTCTCCGCATGCCGCATGTAACACGTAATTTTCGTCTGATTGCTCTTTTGCTGCTTGGTTTGACCCTGCGCCTGCTCTGGATGTGGGCGTTTTGGGATGCTCCTTTCCGGTCTGATGAAGCTGAATATTTGCAGATTGCGCATGCGCTCCGCGATGGGGAGTATGTGGATGATGGTCGCTGGCTGCGGCCACCGCTGTTTCCGGCATGGCTTGCGCTGATGCTGAGCGGGGGGGAGCATTTGTTGCTGGTGCGGCTGGGGCAGGTTGCGCTGGGAACGCTGCTTATCTGGTTGCTCTATCGGGTGACGCTGGCTGCATGGTGCGACGAACGGAGTGCGCTGCTCTGTGCAGGGATGACCGCAGTGTATTTGCCGCTGATTGGGTATTCCAATTATCTTATGGCGGAGATGTTGCTGCTGGTGCTTTTGAGCGGGTTGTTGCTGGTTCTTTTGCGGCTGGCTAGACGGCCTGCTCTGGGTAGTGCGTGTCTGGCCGGGGTGTTGCTGGGGCTGGCAATGCTTACAAAGCCAGTGGCAATTGCTTGCATACCTGCTGTGCTGGTTGCTGTGTGGTTGGGGGGAAAAAGCTGGAGGATGCGGCTGCAATGGGGTGTGCTTGCTCTCCTCTGTGCGGTAGCTACGGTGGCCCCCTGGACTATGCGCAACTGGCAGGTGCATCACCGTTTCATTCCGTTGGACACGACAGCGGGGTTTAATTTCTGGCTGGGCAATCTGTCGGCGGAGCAACAAGCTGCTTTGACAATGCTGGAAAGCGACATTCAAGAAACCTACCCCAATCTGGCCGACCGCAATGCGGCCTATATGCAATTTGCACGCCAGAATGCGTTGGATAACCCTGGTGCTACGATACGCACATTGGTAGAGAAGGCGCGGCTTTTCTGGCGGCTGGAGGCGGATGCGCTGGTGATGGGGCAGGATGCGGATGTAACGCTGGCGTGTCCGCGCAATCTGGCGGTGAGCAAGGCGATCATTGAAGGCGAGGATTTTGGCAACGTTCGACCGGCGTGCTGGTGGCAGTGGCTCAGTCTGACTGCGGATGTGGTGTATCTTCCGCTCCTGCTGGGGTTGCTGGTGACATTGCTGTGGGTCAGGCGGCATCCTTTGAAACTTATCGGCTGGTTCTGGGTGGTACCGTTGTATGGGGTGACGATTTTGACGGTGGTGCAGCCCCGCTTGCGTCTGCCACTGTTGCCCGTTTTGCTGCCGTGTGCGGCGGTGGGTCTGGTGAAACTTTTGCTGTTGGTGCGGCATCATATTAGCAATACTTCTGGCACCCCCAAAAAGAGCTTTCGCTGGAAACCATCGCGACAAAACTGGCGGTGCTTGACAGGTCTGTTAGGATTCCTGATGGGGGTGTGGATATTGCATATTGTTCCGCTGGCAGGGAGCCAGGTGTGGGGAATGCACGGCTTGCATGCATGGCAACAGGGAAATCCCCAGCAGGCTTGGCAACACTATCAGACGGCAGTCTGGTGGTATCCTACGCGTACTGATATGCTGGTGCAGGCTGGTCAGGTTGCTGAAGCTTTAAGCTATGAAACAGAAGCGCTGGAACTGTATCGTCGGGCAATAAACGTGGTATACTATCAGGCACATGCACGGATTGGTGCTGCACGTGTTTTGCTCCGCAAAGGTGACCCTGATGGTGCCAGAGACATTATTCAAGGGACGGCTCTCTCGCAAGGACAGATTGAGCGGGTAAGTTTTGCGACCTCCATCCTGCCTGCAAAAAACTCCATAGATATTGGTGGTGCGTCTATTGCTGAGTATGGGCATGTGCTGGGTTTGTATCCAACAGACTCTGTCCAGATGGAGCCAACACGTCGCTGGAGCGGGAGGTGGACAAGCATTCGTTTTGGTACGCTTCCCACCATGGAGTCGCTTGTGGGAGTCCGTTTAAGCACCAATCGTCCAGAAGGTGCTGCTGTTCCGCAGGTACACATAAGCGTGAATGGGGAGCATCTCACGACGATTGCCCTTACGCCAGGATGGTGGCGTACATATCGCTTTGTTGTGCCTGCTTCACCACAAGGAGTGAAACTCACGTTTGAAAGTGATACGGTGGATGTTGGTGCAATAAGTATCCAGGATCAGAGTGGACGGGAACTGGGTATTGCGCTGGATACGCTCTTTCTCACTCCAGCAGGTGCTGTTGACAAAGAAAACTGACAGGATTGTGAGTGAGTTTTCATGCACATGCCAGTTTTTTATCATTGGGTTTTGAGCCAGATCGGTGTATACTCTTTGTAACATAACCATTGCAGTGTCGTTCATACAGGAAAGAACACGGCAAGATCAATCGTTTGTTTGTTGCGCTATCGGTTACCCTCTTGAGAAATTTCCAGGTCAGTACGGACTCCTTCCTTTCTCACGTTTCGGGAGTATGTAAACCAGCGAGGATTGATTGTGCTGAGACATCAATATGAAAGCATATGAACAGGATTATCCTGATTGATACAGGCTTCGTATGCTGTTCAAAAAAGAAAGGTGAAAACAATGCAGAAGAAGGATCGTTTTTTTGGATTACTGTCAGCGATCTTTGTTGGGGCAATGATTGCTGTCGGTGTTCAGGCATTTTCGCAGCCCCAGTCGGCAACGCAGCCGGCGCAGCGGGAGGTGACTTTTGCTGATACAAACCAGGTTCCTACGGTATCCATTGAGGTGAAAGAGGCAACGCTGGTACCGCTCGAGGGAGAGATTGTGAGTGCGACACCGCCAGCCATTGAGTTCGGTTCGCTATCTAACTCTTCGATGGCAACGCCACAATTTCCCACGCAGGTGGTTCCTACTGCTGAACCTATTGCCGAGGCCCCGGCACTGGCTGCGCTTGCCAGCGATAAGCAAGTGCTTTTTTCGACTGATTTTGCTGCTGAAGATCTGGAAGGTTGGCAGTATGATACGGTTTTCTGGGAGCCTCAGCCAGCTCCGAGCTGGAGTATTAAAAATGATGCGTATGCGCAGGGAGTGCTGGCTGCACCGGAAAACCGCGAAGCTATTACCTCGCTGAATGATACGATGGCGTTTGCTCCTGTGACGCTTGAGGATGATGGAGGTATCGAAGCCAATGCACGCGCAGGGTCTGCTGAATATATGGGGCTGGTTATGGGCGATCTGGAGAACCAGGAGTATATTGTGATGGTTCTCGGGACCTACGATGCGTATGGTGTGGGTTCTCCGGGTTTCAATGCTGTTCATGTGAAAAATAATACCCCCAGGTTTATCGTGCAAGACGCGAAAACCGTTATTGCCAACAAACAATGGTATACCCTCAGGATGGAGTTGGTAGATGGGGAAATACGCATGCAGGTTGATGATGGCGAGGCGTATACGCTTCCCGTTCCTGATGACCTGGATATTCAGCATGTCGGGGTATATGGAGGAAGTGGCGGATATGCCTATTTTGATAATCTGCGTGTGTTTGGGGAATAGGAGCAAGAAAATATGATGTGTGTTTTACGTTTTTTGCGCGGGTATTTTTGTCAAGAATCACATCGCCAGCGCGTATTTCCGCGGCTAATGATTCTCATCCTGCTGACTATCGGCATCGTCGGTGGAGCAGGCTTTCCTGAGGAGACCGCAGAAGCCTGGTCCCCTTCAACCGGGGTGTTACCTGGAAGTGATGCGCAGGTATTCTGGCCGGATGTTGCGGTTGATAACGAAGGAATGGTGCATGCTGTCTGGCATGACCTGGACGGTGGGGACGCGACGGCTGTGATGTATGTGAAGGGTCAGTTTGCGGCAGATGGCTCTTCTATCAATTGGATCACTGCTACTCCTTTGAGTAGTAGTGCTGGTCTTCGCGCCAAGACAGAAACCGCCCATGTTGCGGTTGATAAAAATAATACCGTCCATGTGATTTTTATGGGGACAAATGAGACACTGTATTATTTCTACAGTACGACTCGTGGCGATTCCTGGCAGGCGGAATCCATTCCGCTGTATGAACCGAGCTGGCACCCGGACCTGGCGGTGGATGATAATGGAACGGTCTATGTCACCTGGTCCAATGGTGTGGGTGATGGAGAGTCCTTGCTGTGGTATACGTACCGGCTGGGGGTCAATCAGTGGGCGAACCCGGTGAGTCTGGCTGGCCCAACCTATCTGATTCGCGAAAACAATATTGCCGTATCTATGACTGATGGTCAGCCATATGTTCACCTCTTGTATGACTACAAGCCGGAGGAGCATGGCGATATCCACGTTTATTATAGTCGCGGTGCGCCAAACAGTTTTTCGGCGGCGATTAATTTTACGTCATACCTCGGTGTGGGCAAAGGGGATAATGCCTTTATCACGGCGGATCAGACGGTGCCAGGGCTTATTTATGCATCGTTTGCAACTGGTTCGACCGATACAGATTTTTCGCTGATCTTTACGTTGAGTGGTGATAATGGCTTGAGTTGGCCCGGAGGGGCTGCGTTGAATCTCGGGCACAACGTCTGGCCTGAGTCGTCGAATATTTTTGGGCATAATGGACGGGCGCATATTGTTTCGGAGGAGAAATATTGGGATGGGGATGGTTTTTCAACGATTCTCATATGGTATCGGGCATATGAGTTGGCAAGTGGAAGTTTTCCGCGGCAGGAGCAATTAAGCCCGCAGGAGAAAAGCACGAATGCGTCTATCGCAGGTGGTGGTCCTGGAAAGATTGCTGCATGGGTGCGGGGTTTTACGGATAATATTTTGTTTTCTACGGAGCCGCTGGAAGGAGGAACAGTTCCACCAACAGCGACGCCAACTTCACCACCCGCGGCACCGACGGCGACGCCGACTCTTGCGCCGGAGGATCCGACACCTGTTCCAGCAACACCAACCCCAACAACTGTTCCCGATAAACCGTCGGGGCGGATACAGGTAGAGAACGGTGCTCCTTTGATTACGTCGGGAGAGACGTTTGTCACATTTATTCTTGACAGCGGCAAGGCGGATGAATATAAGATTTGGAATGCGGGGGATACGGAGCCGTCTTTCCAGGCTATTCCGAATACTGATCCATTGGAGGGACCGGGCGGAACATATGTCGAGCCGGGTTGGACGGTCTTTACCAGTGATGGTTCTGAGAATTATCCATGTACCGATGTGACGGTCAAGGGGAAATTCAGGAATTCGAGCAATGGCAAAGCGTCTGATGAGATGAGTGCGTTTGTGGTTGTTGATCCGGGCGTGGATGCGGATGTAACGGTGCAAAGTCCATCGACGGGTGCGAACGGTTATACCAATCAGCTTCTTTACATGCTGAATGTTGAGGCGCGGAGCGGTGAATGTAGCAAGCTGTTGCAGGTTGAGGTGGGTGAAGAGACCGCCACCACCACGGAGCTTTCGGCCGAGGCTTTCAGGCTGGTAGAACCTGCGAGTTTGATGCCGCTGATACCAGGAACTTCAGCCGACCATACGATTGTGGTGAAGGTGACGGATGGTGTGGGGCATGAGCAGACATATGAGCGGATAATTACGGTTGATACAGAGGCTCCACAGGTCAGCGGTGATGCGGCAACGTTGCAGGTGGCGGATGCCAGTGATGTACTGGAACGTGTGCTGGTAGAACTGGATTTTGCAAATGTTGGGGTTTCGGATAATCTGTATGGCACGAAGGGTGAGGAAAAGCCATTCTGGGGCGTGCAGATTGCCAACAGCCGCGAGAATATCCCGGTTTCGGAGGTTGATCGGCTTGAGAGTGAGTTGAACTGGCAGGCAGTTGAGGTCACAGATGCTGATGTGGAGGTTGGGGCCAATGGTGATACGTATGCGTTCACTGTTGCGGACTGGAATCTCTACGATGGACTGGCGCCCACTGACCAGGGTGGCGGTACATATTATGTATATGCACGAGTGATGGATGGGGCAGGTAATCTATCCACGGTCGTATTACAGTCGAATGAAATACGGCTGTCGGATGATGCGGTGACGCCAGCTACACCGATGCCTTCACCAACACCGACGGATATTCCGCAACAGTCTGATCAGTTGCAGGTGTATATTCCGATTGTGCGTCGGTAGTTTCAGGAAGGGGGACGGCTTCGCCGTCTCCTTTATTTTTGCGCAAAAGACGTGACCGCTTGCTCGCTGGCGGCTGTGCCGCCAACCCGACTGGCTCATACCAGGTTCGGATGAATAGTTTCTTTTCACCACGGAGACACGGAGGCACA
>CAYFVX010000202.1:0-7130 GCA_964346425.1 uncultured Chloroflexaceae bacterium
CCCACGCCACCGACAGCGGCACCCATCAGATTGCCGGCTTGAAAGACTACCCGACGTTCCTGTGGCACTATCAGGTGATCCACTTGTGGAAAATGCGGGCCGAAGAGTTATTGCGTTTGGAACGACCCGCATTGCTGCCACTGGTGGGGCAAACGCAGATGGAACACCCGGAAATCATCATTCCCGCAGTCGTCGCCCGGTTGAAAGCGGTGACGGATCCGACCTACCGCAACCAGTTAATTGCCGAGTTATTGGCATTGATGGATGATAAGGAGTTAAAAATGACGGAACAAATCCTGGAAAAAGAGGATGTGGTGTTTGATTCGCCCTACCTGCGCCGCATCCGCAAAGAAGCAGAAGAGGAAGCCCAGGCAGCAGCCCAGAAGGAATGGTATGCAAAAGGCCGTGAGGAAGGGATAGAGCAAGGGCACATCCTCACGTTGCGCGAGTATATCCTGGATGCACTCATTGAGCGATTTGAACCTCCTGTCAGGCACTATCGTACTATTGAACAACACCTTGCCACTATCAATGACGTGCAGACATTGCGTGTACTCTTCACGCTGGTCTTGCGGGCCGCCACGCTGGAAGAGTTTGCGCAGGGGCTGGAGAATTGAGAATTGAGAATGGGGAATGCAGAATGTCGGGCAGTCGGGCAGCCGGGTAGCCGGACTGCTTAACGCAGAGGCGCAGAGACCATTGGTGGCCGTAGGGGTTTGCCGGCGGCAAACCCATGCCTGGGGCAGGCGAGCCGCCTGTGCTCCCAGAGTTTTACAGGTTTCCCGACAGAGTCCTTGGGGAGAAGGGGAGATCGGAAGCTCCTCTCCCTGGATGACACTGTTGGGAAACACTATCTTCTGCCCGGACCTTTGCGCCTTTGCGCCTTTGCGCGAGGCTCTTCACCCACTTCTGAACAGTTCCGTCCCCTTTTGATCTTCACACTTCCCCCATTTTGCGGTATACTACCTTGCAAAGAATTTTATTGAACCGTTATGCATGCTATCCTTCGTCGCGTTGTCGTGCAAGGAAATGGGGAAGCATTTGCGGTTGTCCATGCTTCTACGGCCCCTACTGGTCTGCTGTCCGTCTGTTGCTACGTCTGCTTGCTGCCCCGCCTGTGCTTTGCATGCTATAGTTTTGCCCTTTGCAAAGGTGTCAATGGATGCGGGAGTTGTCCTATGCCTGTCCACAGTCTATGGTCTCCTGTCTACCGTTCTTTTGCGTATGTCACGTTAAGACGTTACCAAAACCATACTGCCCGTATTTTCCCATCCTCTTGTATTGACATGTGTGATACAACACATGATTCCCCACCCCGAACAGGAGGGTCATGTCAAAGTCGCCAGTTTCGGTCAAAAAACCTGGGAGCGCAGGCGGCTCGCCTGCATTGGGGCGGGCAGGCTGCCCGCGCTCCCAGGGAATTGTTGGACTTTGACATGACCCTCCCCGAACAGCACGTGGGGAGACGAGAAACAATTTGCGACACATTGTTTGGCAAGGGCACGGTTCTCGCGTGCCCTTTTGTGTCCTTTATACCCAAAAATGAGAGAGGGGGAGGTATATATTATGACCGGTGTAAACTTGCAAGCCGAAAACGCCGCCCTCAAGCAGCGTATTACTGAACTGGAACACCAACTTGCCCACGCACGACAGCAACAGCAGCACTGTGAACAGAACGTTGCGCTGTTGCAAACCATCTTCGACCAGCTACCCGCTGAACTCTTTGTCCTCGACCGGCAGGGATACATCCTCCTTGCCAACCCCTTTTTTGCCGAAACCTTGCAACGTGACCCGCAGCAACTCATTGGCATGCACCAGCAGCAGCTCTTTGCGCAGGAAACATTGGACCTCTGGCAGCAGGAAGACGCGTATATCCTGGCAACCAGTGCTCCTGTCGCCTATGAACACACCCTTGTCCATCATGGGATATCGCATACTCATCTCGTTACCCGTTTCCCGCTCACTGATGCCAGTGGGACTATCAATGCAATTGTGGGCTATGGCACCGATGTCACCGAACGGAAGTTGTTGGAAGAAACAGTGCGCGAGAGCGAAGAGCGTCTGCAACAAATCATCCATAACTCCGATGATATTGTGCTGGTGCATGATCAAGAGGGAGCCATTCTCTATTGCAATGCGCCAGAGCGATATGGAGTGCATGCACTTGACATTGTTGGCAAAAAACCCGCCGATTTTTTCCCGCCCGACGAGGCAAACCGCCTGGTGGCGCAAATTCAACAGGTGGCTGCCAGCGGTACTTACACTATCTTTGAAAACACCGTCACCTGGAAAGACCAGACGCACTTCTTTTTGGACCATACCTACCCCATTCAAGATGCCCATAATCAGGGGACATCTGTTGCTCGAATATCCCACAATATCACCGAACGCAAGCAGATTGAGCAGGCACTGGCACAATCGCACGATATGCTCAAAGCGGTGCTCGACTCGGCTGCTGAAGGAATTGCGCTGTTTACCCGTGAGCAGGGCATTGTGCAGTACAATCGCCGCTTTGCACACATGTGGAAGTTGCCCGAAGACTGGGATGAGGCGTCCAACTGGAACGACCTTTCGCGCCTGATGCTCACGCAGATACACGACGCCTGGACCTTTGTTGGCCGCGTTGAGGCACTCGACACCACCTCTGAAGCAGAAACCACTGACCTGATTGACTTCAAAGATGGACGGTTCTTCGAACATCGTACTGCCCCCTACCGCATAGGTACCGGCATTGCCGGGCGCGTCTGGAGTTTCCTCGATGTGACCGACCGCGTGCGAGCCGAACGGGAACTGCGCGAGAGCGAAGAAAAATACCGCACCATTGCCGATTTTACCTACGACTGGGAATACTGGCGTGGAGCAGATGGGCAGTATCTTTACAGTTCACCGGCTTGCGAGCGTATCAGTGGTTACCCATGCGTTGCGTTTTTCGCCGACCCGGAGTTGCTGCTGCGCATCATCCATCCCGACGACCGCGCAACGTTTATCTGCTATCAGCAACATGACCAGCGGGAAGCACACACGCTGGAATTTCGCATCACAACCCGCACCGGCGAGGAACGCTGGATTGAACACATTTGCCGGCCAGTGTTCAATGCCGATGGGCAGTGGCTGGGGCGGCGTGGCAGCAACCGCGACATTACCGAGCGCAGACAGGCAGAGGCAGCACAGCGTAGGAGCGAAGCCCGCTATCGCAGTGTTATCGCTTCTCTGCAAGAAGGTGTTGTTATTCACGACAGCAGTGGCGCAATCATATGCTGCAACGCCTGTGCAGAACGTATTCTGGGCTTGTCCAGCGAGCAAATCCTGGGCCGCGACTCGTGTGACCCGCGCTGGCATGCCATCCACGAAGATGGTTCTCCCTTCCCTGGCGAAACCCACCCGGGGATGCAGACACTGGCAACCGGTCTCCCACAGTCGAACGTCGTGATGGGGTTGCGCCAGCCAGATAGCACGGTGCGCTGGATATTGATCAACGCGCAACCCATTGAACCATTTGACGACAACCAGCCAGAAAAAGTGGTTGCCTCGTTTACCGACATTACCGCGTTGAGAGAGACAACCGAAGCCCTCATCAGTAGCCAGCAATTTATCCAGCGGGTTGCGGATACGACCCCGGCGATGATCTATGTGTGCGATCTCATCCAGGATAAACCCACCTTTATGAATGAGTATGGGTTGCGCTTCTTCGGCTCCACGTTGGAAGAACTGCAACAGCAAGGGAAAGTATTTTTCACTCGCCGGTTGCATCCTGAAGACCAGCCACAACTTGCTGCCCTGGATGCACGCTGGCAGCGAGCACGAGATAATCAGGTGTTTGTGCAGGAATATCGCGTTGCCAATGCCCGTGGCACATGGCGGTGGATACGCAGCTACGAGGTGGTTTTCCACCGTGACAGAAATGGTCGCCCGGTGAATATTCTGGGCACTGCGCTTGACATCACCGAGCGCAAGCAGACAGAGCAAGCACTGCACGAGAGTGAAGCCAGTCTGCGGGCATTGATAGAAAACACCAGCGGGATCATCTGGGCAGTGGACCGCGAGTATCGCCTGCTTATTGCCAACAGCAACTACTACACCTGGGTAAAAACTAGAATTGGCTGCACGATCAAAAAAGGCGACAGTGTGCTGCTTGCAAAGATTCCGCCGCATATCCGCGACATGTGGCAGGGCTATTACGACCGTGCATTACACGGCGAAGCCTTCACTATCGAAACCCCCGCACGATTTTCCAGCTATTCCCAATCTATAGAGTATAGGCTTGCGCCTATCCGCACAGCAGATGGGGAGATAACGGGCGTCACGGTGTTTGGTGTTGATACCACCGAGCGACGGCAGACCGAACACGCGCTACATACCGCCAACCAGCAATTGGAAACGCTCTTCTCTACGCTGCATCTCTCGCTGGCATATATGGACCGCGAGTTCAACTTTATCCGTGTCAACCAGGCATACGCGGCAGCCGATAATCGTGAGCCATCCTTCTTCATTGGCAAGAACCATTTTGCCCTCTATCCCCATACCGAGAATGAAGCCATCTTTCGCCGAGTGGTGGAGACCGGCAAACCCTTTAGTGCCTATGCCAGAGCGTTTGTTTATCCGCTCAATCCGGAACGCGGCACAACCTACTGGGACTGGACGTTGCAACCAGTGACCAATAGGAAGGGGCATGTCGAGGGGGTTATCCTCAGCCTGATGAACGTGACCGACCGTATCCAGATGCAGGAAGCCTATCACGCGGTCGTCGAGCATTCGTTGCAGGGGTTGGTGCTCTTTCAGGAGGGACGCATTGTTTTTGCCAATCCAGCGGCCGCAAAGATTATGGGCTATCGGGGAGATGAGTTGCTCGCCATGGAACATGCAGAACTGGCATTGCTGGTCCATCCGGATGACCGGTCGGTCGTCTTTGAGCGTGCCCGAGACCGGCTGGACGGCAAAGAGGTGCTCTCCCATTATGAGTTTCGCTTTATCCACAAAAATGGTGCGGCGTGCTGGGTGGAAACCTTCAATACCATCCTCACCTATCGGAATAAACCAGCCGTGCAAATGGCATTTATTGACGTCACCGAGCGTAAACAGGCGGATGAATCCAGGCGGCAGGCGCAACATTTCACGCGCTGTATCCTTGACTCGCTGCCAGCCCAGATAGCAGTGCTGGATGAACAGGGAACGATCCTGACCGTCAATGATGCCTGGAACCTGTTTGCCAGAGCCAATCCACCAATGCCTGCGAATGCGGCTGAAGGGGCAAACTACCTGACCGTCTGTGACCAGGCTGCCAGCGCGGGCGAGGAAGAAGCATCTGCATTTACCGCCATGATCTGTGCAGTTATCAATGGCAAACGAAACAAGGGGAGTATAGAATATCCCTGCCATCCACCAGTCGGCGAGCCGCTGTGGTTTACGGGCCATGTGAACCGTTTGCATGGAATGGACGAGGTACGCGTGGTGGTGGCGCATACGGATATCACGCGTATCAAGCAGGCCGAAATTGCGATTGAGCAGGCACGCCGCGCCGCCGAAGCTGCCAATCGTGCCAAATCCGAATTTCTGGCGAACATGAGCCACGAAATCCGCACCCCGATGAATGCGGTCATCGGCATGACCAGTTTGCTGATCAATACCGCGCTGTCTGCTGAGCAGCAGGACTATGTCGAGACGATCCGCGTCAGTGGCGAGGCACTGTTGACGCTGATCAATGATATTCTCGATTTCTCGCGCATCGAGTCCGGACGGCTGGAATTGGAGCATGAACCTTTTAACCTGCGCACTTGCATCGAAGAGAGCCTGGAACTGCTGGCACCAAAGGCGGCGGAAAAGGGGCTGGAACTGGTGTACTGGATTGCGCCAGATGTCCCCGAACAACTTATTGGCGATACCACGCGTGTGCGGCAAATCCTGGTCAATCTGGTCGGCAATGCAGTCAAGTTCACCGACAGCGGCGAGGTCTTTGTCACAGTGACGAGTGAAAAGTGGGCAGTGTCGAGCGGTTCAGCATCTCATCACTCATCACTCATCACTCATCACTTGAAAATCCGCGATACGGGGATTGGCATTCCCGCGGACAAACTGGAGCGGCTTTTTCAGTCGTTTAGTCAGGTAGATAGCTCAACAACGCGCAAGTATGGTGGCTCCGGGCTGGGTCTGGTCATCAGCAAACGACTGGCCGAGATGATGGGCGGCACCATCCGCGTGGAGAGCGAAGTGGGCGTTGGCTCGACCTTCCACGTAACGGTTACCGCCGAGCCAATGGTGGTGGAGAGCGAGCCGCCCGCTTTCCTGGCTGCTGAGCAGGCAGACCTGCAAGGCAAACACTTGCTTATTATTGAGGACAATGGAACCAGTCGCCAGATACTTTTGCGCTACGCAGAACAGTGGGGGATGACGGCAAACGCGATTGCGAGTACCCGCGAAGCACTGGCGTGGATAGCGCAGGGCGGCACATGCGATGGAGTAGTGCTGGATATGCATATGCCACTCCCAATGGCGTTGGAATTCACAGATAACATCCAGAAAGAATGTCGGCTAGACGTGTCGCCCATTATTGCGCTGGTGCCGTTGACCATGCGCCACACGCTCAGCAGTGCTGCGCCTGCTGCAATAACCACGTTTCTGGTAAAACCAATACGCCCGGCCATGCTGCACGCGGCTCTGGTGGGCGGTATGCGCGGCGAAACAGTGGCAAGTGACCACATACCTGCCCACTCCACGCTGGACCGTCAGTTAGCCCGACGTTTCCCATTGCGCATCTTACTGGCAGAGGATAACCTGATCAATCAAAAAGTCACGCTGCATCTGCTGGCAGAAATAGGCTATCAGGCGGATGTAGCTTTGAATGGGGAAGAGGTGCTGGGGTCCCTGGCGCAGCAACCGTATGATGTTATCCTGATGGATGTGCAGATGCCCGAAATGGATGGTATCGAGGCAACCAAAAGGATACGGGCGCAGTGGTCCACCGAGCAGCAACCACGCATTATTGCGATGACCGCACACGCGATGGAGAGCGACCGCCAATGGTGTCTGGACGCGGGGATGGATGACTACCTCAGCAAGCCGGTGCAAGTAGATGCACTGATTGCGATGCTCACGCAGGGGGAGAGTCAGGGGTCGGGGGTCGGGGTTGAGGGTTC
>CAYFVX010000203.1:0-7125 GCA_964346425.1 uncultured Chloroflexaceae bacterium
CCCTGCACAATGCGCTTGTGTCCTCCACCCACACAAACACGGTCTGGAAGACACTCCCCACGCGGCAACGCCAGCAGGTAGCCCACCAGATCGTTGCTGCCCTGCGCGAATCGCTTGCCCAAAGCACGGGAAAACCATTGCTGGACGTGCTCTCTACTCCACACAACCTGTTCAATGGCAGCACCCCACCCGAACTGGCAACCATGACCCCGGCTTGTATACAGTCACTTTGCCAGGTGATTCATCGCGCAGCCAGTACTGCCTTTGAGTCCTGCGTTAGCGAGAATCCATCCTATGGCCTGAATATGCTGCACGAGTTGACCGAAGTGCTGTGGGACGCAACCGGTATGGAGAACCAGCAGCGGCTTCAAGAACTGGAAGCAGAAAACGCACGCCTGCGTGCCCAGGTTGCTCAGAGGGAAACGGTCGGACAACGCGACGAACTTGCTGAAGCTATCCTGGAAGCCACCGATTTTCTCGTCGTCGTGCTGGATACTGAAGGGCGCATTGTGCGCTTCAACCAGGCATGCGAACGTTCAACCGGCTACACGGTCCAGGAAGTGCTGGGCAAACGGGTCTGGGATATGCTGATACCCGCAGAACAGGTGGAGGGCGTCAAAGGCGTGTTTCACGCGCTGGCCTTTGACCAGATGCCCAATCGCTATGAAAACCACTGGATTGCCAAGGATGGTCAGCGTCGTCTCCTCTCCTGGTCAAATACATTGCTACGCGATGAAAACGGGAATGTCAGCTACATCATCGCCACTGCTCAGGATATCACCGAAAAACGGCAATCTGAAGAACAACTGCGGATTTTTCAAGCACTGGTGGAAAACTCGCCGGATGGGATTGGCATGACCAACCTCAATGGCATCGTTACGTACTCCAATCCTGGCTACCAGTCTCTGTTGGGCTATACAACCGACCTGGTTGGCACAGACCTGTTGCAATCCTACGATGAAGACCCGCAATATCTGATGGGCCTCGTGCAAAAGGTTACCGAGGAAGGGCGATGGCAGGGTGAGCTTACCTACAGACGGCAAGATGGCACTACCTTCCCCGGACAATTAACCGCATTTACTATCTGCGATGAGCAGGGCACTTTGCTGGAAGTTGCCGGTATTTTCCGCGATATAAGCGGACAAAAGCAGATAGAGAACGAACTGCGTACTTTCAAAGCAGTGGTTGATAATGCCTCCGATGCTATTGCCATTACTGATCGGCAAGGCACCATTGTCTATTACAACGATGCCTACCGCAAGCAATACCGCTGTGGCGACAACCATATGGGAGAACCTATCGCAGTTTTGGTAGCCCCGGATGACCAGGAGCAATTGCCGGGTATCCTGCGCGAAATCGTTGAAGAAGGCATCTGGAAAGGGCAGTTGTTGCATATTCGTCAGGATGGAACTACCTTCCCGGCACTGGAATCCTGCTTTGTGACCAGGAACAATGAGGGCGAAGTCGAGACAATGGTCGGGATTGTTCGTGACATCTCTGAACTGGTAGCGGCCGAGGAAGAACGTCTGGCTCTGCAAGCGCAAGTTATCGCTGCGCAAGAAGAAGCTCTGCGCGAGCTTTCTACCCCCCTGTTGCCGCTTGACCAGAACGTGGTGGCGATGCCGCTGGTGGGCACCATAGATAGCAAGCGAGCCCAATTGGTGATGGAGACATTGCTGGAAGGTATTGCCGCACATCAGGCCGAGATTGCTATTGTAGATATTACGGGTGTGAAGGTAGTGGATACGCAGGTAGCGCAGGCGATTATCCGCGCAGCCCAGGCAGTGCGCTTGCTGGGTGCGCAGGTGTTGCTCACCGGTATCCAGCCGCAGATTGCCCAGACGCTGGTGCATCTGGGGGCAGATATGAGTGGTATCGTAACCCGAAGTACCTTGCAGAGTGGCATTGCCTATGCGTTGAATGGAAAAGAAGGAGCACACTACAATGGGAATGGCAGACGAAACGTTGCAAGCAGAAAATGAACGGCTCAAACAACACATCGCCGAACTGCAAGCTGAACTTGACCGCACAGTTGCGGAATGCAAACAAAAGGAGCAGGATTGGCTGGTCTACAGAGCGATGTTGAATAACGCGCCGGATGCTATCGGCGTCGCAACGCTGGATGGTGTTCTTACCAGTGCCAACCTTGCCTTCAAGCAAATGGTGGGGTATGCAGAAGACCTTATCGGGATGAGTATTACGGAATTGCACCCGGACTTTATGCAGGAGCAATTAGGCATATCCATTCCAACCATGATGGAAAAAGGTGCCTGGCATGGCGAACTGAGCTATCAGCGTGCCGATGGCAGCATTTTTCCCGCCCTGGCCTCCACCTTTGCCGTGTATGATGAGGCGGGAAACCTACAAGCATTTGCTGCGATTATCCGCGACATGACCGACCGCAAGCAAATGGAAGACCATTTGCAGGAGAGCCAGCAGCAACTGCAGTTCATTCTGGAGGGCAGCGGTGATGGGGCATGGGACTGGAAACTCGATACAAACGAAGTGATGCTCTCCGACCGCTACCGTGAAATGCTTGGGTATGAACTCGATGAACTGCCCAATGCGGTCGAATCCTGGATAAACCATATTCACCCGGATGACCTGCCAGCCGTCAATCAACATTTGCAGGATTACCTGGAAGGACGCAGTAGCGTCTATGGTATTGAGCATCGCATACAATGCAAGGATGGCGCATGGCGCTGGATGCTCACCCGTGGCAAAGTTATCGCGCGTGACGATGTGGGCAATCCGCTACGCATGACCGGCACAGTTTCTGATATCCACGAGCGCAAGCAGCAAGAAGAAGCTTTACGTGCCTTCAAAACCCTGGTGGAAACCTCCCCCGATGGCATCGGTATTGCTGCAATGGATGGTACAATTACCTACGCCAATCCTGCATTGCAGACGCTCACTGGCTATGGCGAGGCGTTGATAGACATGCCATTTCTCTCGCTCTATCCGGAGGATCAGCAAGCCGAAGTCGCCAACACCGCCCAACAGGTCGCTACTGAAGGTTCCTGGCAGGGTCTATTGACCTTGCAACGTGCGGATAACCAGCAGGTGCCGGTACAACTGTCTTCCTACATTTTGAATGATGCGCAGGGACGCCCCGTATCACTCACCGGTATCTTCCGCGACTTGACCGAGCAGCGAAAGGCCGAAGAGGAGCGTGCGCAGTTGCAAGAGCAGGTGATTTCTGCACAGCGCGAAGCCCTGCGCGAACTCTCCACCCCACTGTTGCCGCTCGACCAGAATGTGCTGGCGATGCCGCTGGTCGGCACAATAGATAGTGGTCGCTCGCAACAGGTGATGGAAACATTGCTGGAAGGCATTTCGACACACCAGGCGGATACCGTCATTGTAGACATCACCGGCGTGAAGGTGATAGATACGCAGGTGGCGCAAGGAATAGTGCGCACTGCACAGGCAGTACGGCTGCTGGGGGCGCAGGTTGTCCTCACAGGCATTCAGCCGCAGATTGCGCAGACGCTGGTTCACCTGGGCGCAGATATGCATGGCATCGTCACACGGAGCACATTACAGAGCGGCATCGCCTATGCGTTGCATGGGACAGGTGCATCGAATGGGAACGGGAAGGCGAATGGGAACGGGAAGGCGAATGGGAACGGGAAGGCAAATGGCAACGGGAAATGATACCAGGTTCGGATGAATAGTTTCTTTTCACCACGGAGACACGGAGGCACAGAGAGAACAGGGTTTCCCCTTCTCTCTGCCCGAATCTTGGCGTTCTTGGCGTCCTGGCGGTTTCTCTCACTATTCAAACGTATCTGGTATCACCAGTAACTGTTCACATTCGCGGGGAAACAGGGGCCGTAGTAATTGTTCAGAAATGAGGCAAACAGATGAGCCGCGACCGTGAGGGAGCGGACTAAATGTGCTTACGAAAGGGAAATATCCACTTACTGATGTGCGTGGCTCGTTTTCTTTCCGGTGAATGTGAACAGTTACGGGCCGTAGAGGTTTTGCGTAAGTCCTGATAATCGTTTACAATAGATCCAGGTATATTATCAGGAATACAGAGTTCGCACAGGCACCCTATGCTATTCGTGGCATTCGTGGGTCCAGTCTGACCGGGCTTTTGCGTTCTTTGCGGCTTTAGGTGACAACCTTTCCGCCCTGCTGAACAGTTACGATAATACCAGCATTGTATGTCAGCGAGGCATCAGAAAAACACAGGAGTATCTGCGATGGAACAGCAATCTCCCCAGGCATTACAGCAAGAAATTGTGCGCTTGCGTGAGCGCGTGGCAGAACTGGAACACGACAACGCACTGCTCAAGCAGTCAGACGCTATTCATCAACCAGGAGAGGAGTTGCTTCTGTCTGTCCTTAATACAATGACTGCCAATGTCATCGTATGGGATGGTAATTACGACTGTCTGTATGCCAACCAGGCCGCCATTGACCATGTAGGAACGACGCACGATCAGGTGATTGGCAAAAACATCCGTGATGGACTGGGACATGTTCCCGAGTTTATGCAACTCTGGATGCAGCGCATTGATCACGTTCTGGCAACAAATGAACCACTGTATTCAGAAGATGATTCCGTGTCAGGCGATAACACCTTCTACAGCGAATCGATACTCGCGCCGGTGCGCAGCTCAAATGGGAGGCCCACTGCGGTGGCGTTAGTCTATCAAGACATCACCGACCGCAAAAAGCAGCAAGCCGAAGTGAGCATCTTTAAAACAATGGCAGACACCGCACCCGATGGCTTTGGTATGGCTGATGCTGATGGCACGCTCACCTATGCCAATGCCGCCTACCGTGCCCTGACCGGCTATGGTGATGCGTTGATAGGAATGAACTTTCTCGACCACTTCACGGAAACTGACCGTGTGGTAGCCCGCGAAGCACTCACCACAACTGCTGAGCAAGGTGACTGGCAGGGGGTGTTGAACTTTCAGCATGAGGATGGCAGTATCATTCCAGTGGACACAAAGGGATTTGTCACGCGCGATGAATCAGGCAATATCATCGCCGTTATGGGGTTGTTCCGCGACCTGCGCGAGCAATACCGCCAGGAAGCCGAACGCGCCACGTTGCAGCAGCAAATCATAGACGCGCAACGTGATGCGCTGCGCGAACTTTCCACGCCCCTCATTCCCATCACGGACGACGTGCTGATTATGCCCCTCATTGGCAGGGTTGACAGCCAGCGGGCCCAGATGATTATGGAAGCCTTGCTTGAAGGCGTGGCGCAGCACCAGGCCGACCTGGTGATTCTCGACATCACCGGCGTGTCGGTAGTGGACACCCAGGTGGCACAGGCTTTTATCCAGGCTGCACAGGCGGTGCGGTTGCTCGGCGCACAGGTGATGATGACGGGTATTCAGCCGCAGATTGCGCAGACGCTGGTGCATCTGGGCGTTGACCTGGGCGGCATCCAGACGCAGAGCAGTTTGCAGGCAGGGATTGCGGCGGCTCTGCGCCAATGACAATGATGGAAAGGGTATCATCAACCGTCTATTTTTCCACCATCCACCCTACCTGATTATCCGAATTTGCCCTCAGCCCCGCAGCGCAAACCGCTCCACAACGCGGAAATAATCATCTGCCTGTTGCTCAAGCAGATAGAACGCATCTATGGGCATCTGCCGATGCGTTTCCTGTACCAACAACTCGTGTCGCCCGGCCAGGAGGGAAAGAAAACGCTCCCTGGCACTTTTATTTGGCAGGTTGTTTGCCAGCGCAAAGTGCAGTTTGAAGCGGTCTAATAGACGATTGTCTGGCACACCATAGCGTATAATGGTAGTATGCTCTTGCGCCGGGTAGTTCTGTATCTTTTCCCCATAATAGGGGCTTGATTGGTAGAGCACATTGACCATTGTCACGACCAGTTCATGCAACTGCTGTAACCGACCGGATGGCTCATCAAAGCCCAGGTTGAGCGAGTTGATACCGTAGCTGGCAATAGGGTGCAAGCGTCCATTGCGCAGCACAAAGGGCGCGATGCGGCTGGCAATCCAGTGCAATCGCTCTTTGATTTCGGGAACATCCTTTTCGGCAAACTGCAACGCATCACCCAGCGTTGCGTGAAACCCAAAGATACGCGCCCGTCCGACCCAGGACAAAATCGTCTCTTCTCCAAAGGTATCCGCCAGCAAGGGGGTTGAGCGTTCGCCCGTGCGCACATCATAGCCCATACATTCCACCCCGATGCGCGAAAGTGGATGGTCTTCAGCAGGGAGCAGATAGATAGCCAGAACCGGCATAACGCATTTCCTTCCGTATTTTCTCATGAGATAAGTTTGTATCGGAAAGCCATTATACCCAATGAAACGCAAAAAACACAAACCCGCAGCAACGCAGGATAGTTCAGTACCCGTTCCCCCCACCAGCCATGCATGGTATCCCTTTCGCTTGCTTGCAACGGTCGCTGTCACTTTTGGCGGTATCGCGCTGATAACCTACCTGTTTGTGACCTCGCGCACGCTGCTGGGCGGCGCACTCCTTGTACTGCTGCTGGTTCCGCTGGTGCGCGTGCTGGGTGATGCGCTCAATCCGGGCGTGCGTAATCCAGTTCGACTGGCTGACTATGCCCGCCGCTATCTTGCCGTGCTGTTTGTGTTGTCGCTCTATCTTGGTCTGCTGATATTGCTCTTGCCCGCGCTTGTGCTGGCCCTGGGCGTTCTGGCTGGCGCATTGCTGGCCCTCGTTTCTGGCATCGGCGTCGTGCTGTGGGGTTTGCAACACTGGCTCGGCCTTGCCATCGGGCGGACAATGTCCACTGAAGAAGGTCACTCGTTCATGCTTATCTTTCTACTTGCACTGGTGGGGGGCTTCGGCTGCCTGGGCCTGCTCACCGTACTGATGAAGCTCAAGCAAAGGATAGAAGAGCCATTCTGGGCAACCGTGCGCCGCGTGCAGGAACGAATTGGTGGATCATAGGAGACACTGGGGTGGGTTTATCCTCACATGTGGAGACTTTTTCGGTGGCAAGAACCCCGTTGGGAATCGTAGCCGCGGTTTGGAACCGCGGGATTTGCCCATACGTCCGTTTCCTTTGCAGCAAAACCCTCCGTCTGCTGCGTCGTGGATGAACCATGGCTGTCGCAAAGTCTTCTGTTGAACAACAGAAGACTTTGCGACAGCCAC
>CAYFVX010000204.1:0-7125 GCA_964346425.1 uncultured Chloroflexaceae bacterium
CTGTACAGTGGTATCAACACCTGCGGTAGGCGTCCGATGCTTGTCCACGGTCTGCTGCGGTCCCCCTTTGAACACCTTGCCAGGGGGAGGAACATTTTGCGGCTTCCGAAAGCGAGAAACACAAAATGCCTGGTCCAAAATTGGTGGAGATGGGGGGAATCGAACCCCCGTCCAGAAAATTGAGCCGCAGATATCCTACAAGCTTAGCTTCTTGTTTGATAGCTCGCTCACACTCACACAAAAAGCAAAGCGAGATATGAGCCAGTCTGCATTATCTTTGTCTAGTGATAGCAGACATCACACCAGACGCACCCGACTTATTTGACACCTGGCCTACACCATCGGGTGAATGCAGGGAGGCGTGCTACGATTTACTTAATTACGCAGCAAGGGCCATCTGAGGGGCCCGAGTGTTTGTGTTTGCA
The DNA here is from genome assembly GCA_964346425.1 of uncultured Chloroflexaceae bacterium. GTDB lineage: Bacteria > Chloroflexota > Chloroflexia > Chloroflexales > Chloroflexaceae > JAAUSY01. Next base: position 426 of record CAYFVX010000204.1, read on the forward strand.
ATTATTTGCTTTGCCCCTTTTACGAGACTGGGCGACTCGGCTTGCAATCTACGACCTTCCTTCCCTGTCGAAACCAGGCATCCCCATATGAAAGAAGGTTGGGCAACCGGGCGTATTGTATACAGTTTGCTCGATTGCACCTTCATGATAGTATAGCAAATCGCGGGGGCCATGTCAATAGTCACAGCTTCCCGCTTTCCCGCTTCCCGGACAGAATGACAGAATTTGGACGATGGATGATCTGACCTGCTACGTTCTACGTTCTACGGTCACATCCGTGCAATGCTGGCATTTTTCTTGCTAAATCACAAGAGAAAGAGTATGAACTACAAAGGAGGATCTATGCAACAGCAAAAACAGAATGCACTTGAACATATTGGTATGCAACGCATTGGCATAGCGGGCCTGATAGCCCTGCTGATGGCCCTGGCAGGTAATCTCTTCCTGGCAATGTTTACCGTCAGCGGCTTTGATACTCCGGAGTCCTTTCAACCATTGCAAGCCAGCAGCGTCAGTCTGTTTACCACCATCGGAGTAGTGGGCGCAACCGTCGTCTTTGCACTACTGGCGTGGCTACGCGAAAATCCGCTCCCACTCTACTGGACTATTTCCGCGGTCGTGCTGCTCGTTTCGTTCATCCCCAACATCATCATGCTGGTCAATGGTACGGCTGCTGCCGCCGTCATTAGCCTGATGCTGATGCACGTCATCGCAGCGGTAGCTTCCGTGGGGTCTATGACGTGGCTCTTACGGCAGAAAATGCAACACTACACCGCTGAAATGGCTTACGAATAGCTTGGAGTGGGGTATAACGGTTTTTCGGCTTCGCCAAAAAGCTGTTATACCCCACCTGAATGATCTAGCACGCGGCTACGGCTACGTGCGTTTGCTTTCCACTTTATAAGAAGAGTTCGATGGCAAGAACCCCGTTGGGAATTGTAGCAGCGGTTTTTAACCGCTGGATCTGTCCATACGTCCGTTTCTTTTGCAGCAAAACCCTCCGTCTAGCTGCGTCGTGGATGCATCTCCTGGAGTGAAATCCAGAGTCTACAAGCCACTGCTGCGGTTGACAAAAAAGTCTACACACATGTGAGAGCAACCAACAGGGTGCGTGCGGAAACGCAGTTCCCTCGCAACTCGATTTGTGTGGGGCTTGTGTTTTTTGCGGCTATGCCGCAAAAAACACAAGCCCCACATATCTGCAAGCCGCCCGTTTTTTTTATGCTACAATAATGGGTATAGAAAGCAAGAACAAAGGCGTTGCGGGATTGCGTGATCACCATCTTCGCAACACGACCGCGATGCTCCATGCCGTATGGATGCCAGCGCAAGGAAACAGCCACAATGAGCGAATATAGCATTACTGGGACTGCTGCTTCACAAGGTATTGCCATAGGTCCTGCCCTGGTCTATATCCCTCCCCTCTGGACGTATGGAACCTATCGGCCTACGCCTGATGAAACACCCTATCGGCAGGGAACGTCTGCGCATGTCGAAATCAAACATCTGTATGACGCTATCGCCACCGCCGACAACACCATGGCAGAAACCGAAGCCCACCTGCGGGCAGAAGGCAAATCAGCCGAAGCCCATATTTTTGAATCCCACCGCAACCTGCTCAAAAAGCCCTCCCTGCGCAAGCACGCCGTTACGTTGATAAGCAAAGCCGGCTGGCGGGCAGCCGAGGCGATTGTTGAAGCCGGTGAGCACGAAATCGCCCCATTTGCCGACACAAACGACCCTTACCTCAAAGCCTACATCGCGGATGTGCGCGATGTCGTGATACAGATACGGCGGGTGCTGGAACAAGACCGTACCCTGACCGACCGTCTGACCCACGCAGCGATTGTGGTTGCGCATGACCTGGGGCTGAGCGAATGGTTGACCATCTCGCGCGAACGGTTGCTGGGGCTAGTGCTGGCATCCAGCGGGCCAACCGCACACTCGCTTATTATGGCACGCTCGCTCAGCATCCCGGCCGTTATCAACATCGGCTATGAAGGCATGAAACAACTTTTCGATGGCATGACCCTCGCTATTGACGGTTCCAGTGGCGAAGTCATCGTCTCGCCTGGGGAAGCAACCATCAGCCGTATGCGCACCCATGCAAAAGATATGCTGGAACAACAGGCAACGCTGCGCCGCCAGCGCGACCAACCATCCATCACCCGCGACGGACACCATGTCGTGTTGCTGGCAAACGCCTCCACTGTTGTGGAAGCCCAGAACGCGCGTGAGTGGGGGGCGGCTGGCATTGGCTCACTTCGCTCGGAGTTGCTCTTTCTGGGGCGGCCCGACCTGCCGGATGAAGAGGAACAACTGGCTCTCTACAACACCGTAGCCGCCGAACTACCCGGCCGGCCCGTCGTGGCCCGCACACTGGATATCGGCGGGGACAAATATTTGCCCTCGTTTCCCCTGCCCAAAGAGTCCAACCCATTCCTCGGCTGGCGCGGTATCCGCATTGGTCTCGCCCACCCGGAGACCATCTTGCTGCCCCAACTACGTGCCATGCTGCGGGCAGCCGCCTGCAACAACATCCGCATTGTCATCCCTATGATCGCCACCATTGACGAATTTCGCCAGGTCCGTGGCTTCCTGCAACGCGCCCACCAGGAACTCATCGCCGAAGATATTCCCTGCACTCCCGACCCGCAACTCGGCGTCATGATAGAAATACCGTCTGCTGCGCTCACCGCTGATATCATTGCCAGCGAAGCAGACTTCATCAGCATTGGCTCAAACGACCTGACACAATACACCCTCGCCTGCGACCGCACCAACCAGCGGGTAGGCTACCTGAACCAACCACTGGATCCTGCCGTGCTGCACCTGATGCACCGCACGATTGAAGCTGCCCACCGCTACAACCGCACCGTCTCACTCTGCGGCGAAATGGCAAGCGACCCGACGCTCACCCCTCTGCTCATTGGCATGGGGATAGATGAACTGAGCTGCACCCCGGTATCCCTGCCACTGGTGCGTTCCGCCGTGCGTGCCACCAGCAGAGCCGAGGCGCAACAACTGGCCCATGCTGTGCTCCAGGCCACCTCCCTGGAAGAAGTAGAGGAACTTGTCCTGAAATAAGCCGCCCAACACAACCATTTGCTGTCTATCCTGGCAACCCTTGCAGACCCGGTGATTGGTGCGGAACGACTGATGCAACTTGTGGGAAAGGAGCGTATAGCAGTCCGATCTGAGATGTAAATGAGGTACTGTGTATGCTTTTCCAAGAGCCTTATATCAGGTGCTTGTTTTACATTTGGGCCAGGACTGCGGTATCATGGAATCGAATATCTGGAATACGTTGCAGGCCGAGGTCATGGAAGACAAAGAAGCGGAAATTGAGCAAAGATTTGAGCAAAAATTGGAAGAACAGATGTTTACCTAGACGTATTTGCCCATATATAACGGTTTTTTCTGCTGATACCTACGGTCTATGGTCTATGCTACGCTCCTGCTTGCTCCTCCCGTCTGCGCTTCTCATCCTCCACCACACAGCGCAACTCATCATAGGAGATAGACTCCGGCAACCGCTCCTTCAGCGGAGCCAGCCGCGAAATGTCGTTCACCTGCGCAATAACCGACTGCACCTGCGCCACCACCTCATCCGCAACCACATCAGCGAGCGCAATGCGCCCCTCACCCACCAGTGAAGCCAGATGCTTGAAAATCGTCCGTTCGGTCAACCCCCGCGCCTGCGCTATCTCGGATGGGCTGTTGCCCTGCTGAAAGAGTGTCTCGGTTTCATCGGTAGTGCCACTGGTGGCATATCGCTTGCGTTTCTTGCCGCCGGATGACCTCTCGCCTGCACCCGGCAGCTCCAGCGCAAAGGCGGAACGGGTCTTGAGTGCCAGTTCGCCCCGCCGGGTCAGTTCCAGCACGGGCATATCGCCGCCAATAATCTTGAGATAGCCCGCCAGCACCAGTTGCTCTATCATATCCTCAATATCTTTGAGCGAAAACTCGGCAAAACGCCCATAGTAGGTACTCTTGCGGTAATACTCACTCATCCCTTTTGACTTCGAGCCTTTCAAAATCTCTGCCAGCCGCTTGCGCCCAATATTCCATTGCAAACGGCGCAGCGCATCCAGGATAACCAGCGTGGCCCGCTCCGCACGCGAGAGGTTGGCAACATCCTGCCGTTCAGTTGGGAGATCCTGTGCAACGATACAGTTATCACAGCAACGCGGAGCAACTATCTCGCTGTGATCGCTAAAATAACGCAGCAATATCTTGCGGCGGCAGCTATCCGCTTCAGCATAGTCAGTTATCTGGTCGAGTTGCGCCTGCCGATGCTGGCTATACGCATCTATCGAATCAGTAATGGAGTCAACTGCGTCATCATCCCAGGTAGCCACTGTTATCTGAATCGTTGCCCCTTCATCGCCGGAATGCTTGAGAACACCTGCCTGCTCCAGATGCGCCAGCCCGACGCGCACTTTGACCGGATCCATGTGCGTCACGGCTGCCAGTTGCTCCAGAGACGTCTGCACCTGTTGTTGTTTTGGTGAATGCAGCACACGATAGAGCGCACGCAAATCGCCAAACGTCGCCGCACTCTTTTCAATGAACCACTGTTGCAACATACGGTCCTGCGGCGAATAGAGCAATACAGCCCGCGACGGCTTCCCATCACGGCCGGCCCGCCCTGCCTCCTGATAATAGGCTTCCAACGTCCCCGGCATCGCGTAATGCACAACCAGCCGCACATCAGGACGGTCTATGCCCATCCCAAACGCATTGGTCGCCACGACGACCGGTAAATTCCCCTTGAGAAAATCTTCTTGAATGGTGGTGCGTTGGTCGCCGGGCAAGCCCGCGTGGTAATGGCTGGCCCGAATCGCCAGTTGTTGCCTGACATAGGCAGCAACAGACTCCGCATCACGCCGCGTGCCCGTATAGATAATCGCCGTGCCGGTGGTCGCCGCTACATGATTTTGCCCATTGGTCTGGCTATCGCCCTCGGCATTACCGTCACGCTGTTCAATACCCTCACCATTGCTCTGCGGGCTGGTCTGTTTGAAGCTTGCCAGCAAATCATCCAGCAACGAAAACTTGGAAGAATGGTCCGAGGCATAACAAACTTCAAAGCTGAGGTTGGGCCGATTGAAACCCGTGACGATGCGGTGTGCTTCGGGAATATGCAGCAGATTGACGATATCATCCTGTACCAGCGTGGTGGCGGTCGCGGTCAGGGCGACGGTGAGCGGGTTGCCCATCTCCTCGCGTGCCAGCGCAATACGGCGGTAATCGGGGCGGAAATCGTGCCCCCAGTGCGAGATACAGTGCGCCTCATCCACTGCCAGCAGTCCAATAGTAATCCGCCGCATCGCCTGCTGAAACTGGACACTACGCAACCGCTCCGGCGCGACATACACCAGACGGTAAGCACCTTCCACCACACCCTGCAAGCGGTTGGTCTGCTCGCGTAGTGATTGGGTGCTATTGATGTAGGTGGCGGGAATATCGCGGCGGTTCAGGCTATCTACCTGGTCCTTCATCAAGGCAATGAGCGGCGAGAGGACCAGCGTGACCGCCGGTTGGGGGATGCACATGGTTGCGAGTTGATAGATGAGCGATTTGCCGGCACCCGTCGGCATCACCACCAGCGTATGCTGCCCCACCAGCAGACTGTCAATTGCCTCCTGCTGACCGGGCCGAAACTCGGTGAAGCCAAAAAGCCTGTGCAACGCGTTGTGGAGCGACTCATCACCCATCACTTCACATTCCCTTGACCTGCACAATCTGGCGCATAATTTCCAGAAAACTGGCAACTTCCCGCCCGCGGCGGGTGGCTCCCAGTCCATCCATACACATCAGCAATTTAGCCGCATAGTCAGGGGAAACACTGCCGCCATAGATAATGCGCACCGCCTCGGCAACCATATCGCCCCAGGTGGAGCGCACGGCCTCGCGGATGATCTGACAACCAGCCTGCGCATGCTGCGGCGAGACCGGCGTGGCGAGGCCAATTGCCCCTTCAGGCTCATACACCATCACCATTTGAGCCACCTGCGCAGCCGCACATCCATGCAGAATCGTCGCAACACGCTGGCGCAAGATGGTTTCGACTGTCCTTTGTTCTTCTCGTTCCTCACCAAGAAAGACAATCGGCAACAGCTCAGCCGCCAGCGTGAGTTGCACCTTGTGATTGACTACCGCATCATCCTCGTGCATCGCACGGCGCACTTCCCAATGTCCCAGCATCACCCGCCGGCAACCGGCATCTGCCAGCAATGGGGCCGAGATACCACCGGCCTGCGCCGGGTCATCCGAAGGGGCAATATTCTGCCCACCGAGCACAATCGGTGAGGATAACCGCTGCAATTCCTGCGCCAGCGGCCAGATAGCGGTATAGGGCGGACAGATAATAACATCCAACTGGTTAAGCATCGCACGGGCAGACTGGTGCAGCGATTGCACGAATGCGAGGCTTTCGGCAACCGTCATTGCCATCTTCCAATTTGCCAGTGCCAGTGGTTTGCGCAACATCAGGATTTTCTGGTGTGGTGTTTTTTGGCGGCGTAGCCACCAAAAAACACCACAAAAAGCGTTCTTTCGGAGGTTTGCAATCCCCAATCCCCCGGCTTTGCAAAGCGGCAAACCGCCTGGCTTAATGGGCGTAGGCTTTTTGCCGCGGTTCCCCTTCCCCCCTTGTGGACTCTGATGGTAAAGTCCGTCCAACTCCTGGGAGCGC
>CAYFVX010000205.1:0-7119 GCA_964346425.1 uncultured Chloroflexaceae bacterium
TGGAACGCATCCCGCTGCCCATCAGCAAGATTGTGGTCGAGGATGTTCAGGTAGATATTGCCCGTCGGAAGGCATTGGGATTAGAGAAGGCGCACGATGGAGACGCGCTCTGCATCGCAACGCTGCAAACAGGCGATGGGGTGCCATTCAGTCGTAACTGCTTCTGGTCGGTGACGTTCCGTCCGAGACGGACACGCAGACAATACCATTCGCTCCCGGTCAAAGGGAAGGGACGGGTGCGCTACCAGGTCAACGCGGAACTGGATGGGTTCCGCAAGGGCGACCTCGTGCTGGTCAAAGGGACATGGCTCAAGCAGGTGAACAGCATCTATTCAACAGGTCGCCTGGCTTTTCGTCGGGTCGCGGGGGAACCATCGTCTGCTCGTACCCGCGATTGCCGACTCCTCGAAAAACAGCGAACAATTGTCTGGAATAAAAGGACAGAGAATACAACAGAATACTACATATCAAAGGAACGATAATAATACCTTGATGGTTGCATGGCTATTCAGATTTTAGAACCAACGGTAGCAGCGCAGATTGCGGCTGGGGAAGTGGTTGAACGCCCCGCTTCGGTTATCAAAGAGATGATCGAGAATGCGCTGGACGCGGGCGCACACCGAGTCAATGTGGAAGCTCGCGGTGGGGGCTTGCGCGAGCTCAAGGTGCAGGATGATGGATATGGTATCCCCGCAGATGAGCTTGAGCTGGCATTTTCCCGCTATGCGACGAGTAAATTGCGCCAGGCCGAGGAACTGTGGAATATACAGACGCTCGGCTTCCGCGGCGAAGCACTGCCCAGTATTGCGAGTGTTTCGCAGTTGGTGTGTATCACCCGCTCTGCCCATGAAGAAGTCGGAACAGAATTGCGTATTGCCGGCGGAGAAATCCAGGCCCGTCTCCCTCGTGGGTGTTCGCCCGGCACCAGTATAAATGTGCGCCACCTTTTTTACAATACCCCGGTGCGGCGTGAATATCTACGCGCAGAATCAACCGAGATGAGTGCTATCAGTGCTGTGGTGCAGCAATATGCCCTGGCGTATCCTGAAGTGAGCTTTACTTTGTTGCTAGATGGAAGACTTGCGCTTCAGACTGGCGGGACCGGCGAGGTGCAAGACGTCCTGGTCGAGATTTATGGGGTGGACGTCGCACGGGAGTTGTTGCCGCTGGATGTTCAGTATGGGGAAGGAACAGATGCTATCAGCATTCGCGGGATGCTTTCTCCGCCCGGCTTGACGCGCAGCTCGCGCAACTATCTACATTTGTTTGTCAATCGGCGGGCTATTCAAGCACGGGGTGTGCTGGTGTATGTGATTGAAGAGGCATATCACACGCTTTTGATGAAAGGGCGTCACCCGCTGGCAGTGTTTGATATTCGCGTGCATCCGGAGGCAGTGGACGTGAACGTGCATCCGACAAAAAGCGAAGTACGTTTTCGTCATCAAGGACGCGTGAAGAGCGTGCTTGGGCGAGCAGTGCGCGAGGCATTGATGGCCGGGGCCGGTGTGCAGTCGTGGTCAGATATGGCTTCGGCTACGGAAAGTGCGCCACGCCGCTTTGAAGTGCGCCAGATGGAGCAGGACGCAGAAGGAAGCGAACCTGCACGCCCGGCCGCCTGGCAGGTTGCGCATGGAGCCTGGGATACGCACCATAGTCGTTGGGATGTCGGTGGAGGAACTGCCGACTTTCCGCAACCACAACCGCATCCACAGCCGCATTCAGCACCGCAGAGAAATATGGAACCACCACCGACAGCTTCGGCCGAGGATTTTGCCCAGGAAGATGAGACGACAGACAACGATGCGCTCGATGCTGTGGTTGCTGATGAACCAGTGGCCCAGACATATCCCGTGCCTTCTGCCGAAACTCCTGCTGCTGCTTCCCCTCCCCCCCCGGCTACCCTGGCAAAATTGCCCCCTTTGCGTATTGTAGGACAGGTAGGAATGACCTACATCGTTGCCGAATCACCGGAAGGCATGTATATGATAGATCAGCACGCGACGCATGAGCGGATTGCGTATGAGCGGTTAATGGCGCAGCGTGGGTCGGGGCCGCTGGATGCGCAGGAGTTGTTGATGGCAGAAACGGTCAATCTGCCCGCAGATAAAGTCGAGTTGTTGCTGGCGCATGGAGATCTCCTCGCAGAGTGGGGGTTCAGCCTGGATGCCTGGGGCGAGGGGATGGTACGCGTTCGCGCAGTGCCAGCGATTTTGCATCTGGAAAATCTGCAAACCGCGTTGTCGGATATTGCAGACCGTCTGGCTGGTGAGGGTGGCAAAACACCGGCCGACTGGCGGGAAGAGTTGTTCATCACGCTGGCGTGTCATTCTTCTGTGCGGGCGGGGCAGTCGCTTTCGCTCGAGGAGATGCGCGAGTTGCTGCGACAGTTGGAGCGGTGTGAAAACCCGCGGACATGTCCGCATGGACGGCCAACAATGGTATTGTTGACGCCGGGTGAACTTGAGAAGCAGTTTGGTCGTCGGGTGTAATGTTTTTGGTGCAGCGAGACCCCAGACCCCAGACCCCAGCAATCAGTGCCACTCGGCGGTGCCATCCGCCCAGTGCTCCTCTTTCCAGATGGGGACATCCTCTTTGATGCGTTCCATAATAAATGCGGTTGCGGCAAAGGCGGCTTCGCGGTGGGGAGCAGCCACAACGACTAGCACGGCCGTTTCGCCAATAGTCAGCTTGCCAGTGCGATGGTGGATGGCTACGCGCCCAATCGGCCAATGCGTCTGAGCTTCAGTGGCTATTCGTGCCAGGACTGCCGCAGCCATCTCTGCATAGGCTTCGTAGATAAGGAAGGCAGTTGCGCGGCCTGCCAGATTGTTGCGCACAACCCCGCAGAAAACCACGACTGCCCCATCGGAGGCGGTCTGCACCCACTGAATGAGCAGGGGCAGATGCAGCGGATGCTCAGTTACCAGGAAGGGGGTGATGGCTGGCTGTGCATGCTCCTGACTGGTAGTTTCTGTGGTTCCGCCACTGACAGGTGGAATGCAAGCAAGTTCGTCGCCGTGCTGGAGCAGCGTGGATGGATCGCAAAATTGCTGGTTGACGGCAAAGCGGAGGTGTTGCTGGCTGGATGATTGCAAAGATGGGTATGTGCTGAGCACATGTTGCCAGGCAGCGTGAACACTGGTTTCTGGTGGCAGGGTGAGCGTCAGCGAGGAAAGACCAGCAATGTCGCGGTGGCCGGCAAAGAGGCGAACAGTAATCTGGATCATGGGTTATTCCTCTACCCAAGCAGATGTTGGCGAACGGCCTGTTCGCGGAAGCGAAAAATGTGGTTCAGTTGCAAGCGCACCAGCGGGTGAACCATGTCTCCCAGCAACCAGAATGGGAGTTCATAGCGAACGATATCTTCCATAACAGTACCCTCTTCATCTTCAAAAAAGCGGTGCGTGTGCTCCCAGAATTTATAGGGGCCTTTTGCTTGCAAATCAACAAATTCATAGGGTGGTTGCCAGCGGGTTATGACCGTTTGCCAATGCATAGGGATACCAAACAGGCCGAGCTGGTAGTCTATACGGGTGCCTTCTGCAATGGTGATAGGTTGTGGTGTCAGGATGCGAAAGGCAAGTTCGGGTGGTGTAACTACTCCCAGGTTTGCAGCATCGGCAAAGAAGGGAAAGACCTGCGCACGTGGAAGCGGCAGGTGCGTGGTTGTTGTCAAAATGTTGCGGGTCATGTTTGTGCTCCGTGTTCTGTTCAGCGTTTCGGAACGATTGGCTTAAACGACAAACGGGAAAATCATCTTTTTACGATAACGGACATGCCACCGTTAGCAAGATTGCGCGAGACAATGCGCCATTCGCGAGTTGAGCGAATGTGGAGCAAGATGAGCGAGATAAGACCATAGTGTGAGACAATGGCTATTTCGCGGGCTGGCCCATGGGTCAGACGTTTCCAGACGCGGCGGGCACGCCAGAGACTTGCGGGGAGTTTCTCGCCTGCCCCTCCCGGCAGAGCCATGCGTGCATAAGAATGGATGAGGAGTTTTCCCAGGGTAGCCCGATTCTTTTTTTTGCGTAATGCGTTCAGTTGTTGCGGCAAAACTTCGCGCAGGTCGTAGACAATGTGCGGAGTCAGGTGAAATTCGTTGCCAATGATGGTGGCTGTTTCGAGCGCACGGTCGTAGGGACTGCTGTAGATTTTTTCGATATGGGTTCCCTCAAGCTGACCTGCCATGACCTGGGCTTGAAACTTGCCCCACCTGGTCAAGGGAGTATGGGGCGATTCGCTGAGCATAGCATTGAAGTCCCGTATGGTCGTTTTCTGCGTGAGGCTCAGGATGTTTTCTTCACTCTGCGTGTGTCGAATAAGATAGACTTTCATTATGGACTGGTATTACCCACTTTTGACGCGTTGCAGTTTTTGGGCAAATTCTTTGGGGAGCTTGCTCCGTATTTCATCTGCTCGTGCAGCCATCCCCGATTCATTGCGCAGCCAGAGTTGCAAAATGTGCAGAAAATCCTCCATACCGATGATCGGGAGAGGGCCGGCTGCCCGCAGAAGTGCCAGATCTTCAGCCAGGGCATTACGGTCGTCTTCGCTGCCGCTCTGCAACGTATCACTGGTTGCGCTGATAATCATATTGATGAGGGCAGCGAGTTTTTTCGGGTCACGCGTGCTGTCCTCTTTCCAGGCTTCGATGTAGTCATGCAATTTTGACACCTTCGCTTTGCTGGTACGCTTGCGGGCCAGCACAAGGGCAGAACGGTGGTTTGCCAGTTCCGGGTTATTGGATTGTTCGTCGAGCGTGACGACTTCTTCCAGGAGCGATACAGCGGCGGGATGGTCACCGAGTTCGGCATAGAGCAGAGCCTGTTTGTGCAGCATATTGCTCAGGTTGACAAGGTGTTGTGGTTCTTCACCAACCATACGTTGGGAGAGGATAGCTTCCTGGCGGCAGGCGATTTCTGTTGCCAGGTCGCCAACTTCATGGGCTATGTCGGAAACACCCGCCAGCATGCTGGCGCGTTCCTCGTCGCTCGAACCAACCAGCACGGATTCGGAGGCGGCCATCAGAATGGCTGCCGACCCGCGGTAGCCGTCTATTGCGCCGGTGAGGGCAGCAATGCAACTTGCCAGTGGTTCTCGCGCAAATGCTTCCGATAATACCTTCCGAACCTGGGCGGGAGGGCGGTTCCCGCGCAATGCTTCTTTGGTAATTCCAATGAGTTTGATAGCAATCTGTGCCTGGTTGGTAGCGGACATGATTTCAGACCTCCTATTGAGCGTGATACGATCTCCATGATACGCATTTTCGGAAGATGCACAAGGGGGCGATACGCAGTAGCCAGCACCCAATCACCAGAGATCGGTTAAACAAGCACGCCCCCTTATAGTAAGAACGTGTTGCAGGAGGGTATTTGTGTGGCATGTTGGCAGGTTTATGAGTTTTCACGTTCAAGTATTTCCTGAATGGTCGAGATGAAAGGTGTTGCTTGCAGATCTGCATGCGTAGCTTTTTGCTGGTACAGGAGGGTTGCAAGCTGGCGATGAACGCCGGCCATATAGTCCCGGCCGTGCGCCGCGTCGCGGAAGGCAATGTGTTTGAGAAAGAGCGCAGCTTCATTAGTTGGGCGCAGTTTGCCCGCAAAGAGACGATGAGGTGCGCGGATTTCCAACGCAAGACGATCGCAACGCTGGATAAGGTCTGCATTGCGTTGGGCGCGGTACGTTTTGTTGGGTTGCGGCTGGTCGGCATAGATATCGCGATAGTAGCTGGGCGGATAGTTGCCAATCCGCAGCACCATCTCGTTCACCCGACCATAGTGGCTACGGTCGGGGATGTTGAGAAAGTCCCAAACAACAAAATCCACTCCGATGTCGAAGCAGGCCCGCAGCAGACCAGACAGGATGGGAGCTGTGTCGTTGATATAGGGAATAAGCGGGGCAATAACCACACCAACAGGGATACCGGCTTGTTTGAGGGTTTTGAGCATATCCAGACGCAGCGGTGGAGCAGGAGCTTTGCCTTCCAACTTTTCTGCCAGGCGTGAATCGGTGGTAAGCAGAGTAGTCATAACGATAGCCAGGCTACGTTCATTGATGCGACGCAGCAGGGGAATGTCTTCCAGAATACCAACGCCTTTGGTCAGGATGAGGCAAGGCTGACCTATATCGGCGAAGATCTGCAATACCTGACGTGTGATGTGGTAGGTTCGTTCCGCGGGCTGATACGGGTCGCTCAACGTCGTGATGCCGATGAGGTCGCCGCGGTTGACGTCAATAAGTTCGTTTGCCAGACGTTGGGGCAGATCGAAGGGAATGCGCACCATCTCGTTCAGAGGACGCGAGGTATAGGACCACACATCACAATAGGGACAGCCAAATTCGCAACCTGCATAGATGCTCAGCGTATAGGATGATAGAAAAAACTCGTTAATAACCGGTCGGCGTTGACCGAGCACGGGCGTAGGTGGAAGATTTTCTCTGAGATAGTATGACATAGGCTCTTACTGCATGCTGCACCCTGGAACCTGCCCTCCACCCACTGACTAACGGATATGGCCGGTCGTGATGATGAAGGCACGGGTGCGGTCGTCTACCACATTGTAAATCACTGAGAAGTCACCCGCTTGCCCTTCGTCCCACAGATTTGCGGCTTCGTTGAAGCGGCCCGCTAGCCATTCGCTCTGATGATGTTCTATCATCTTTGTTGCCTGCGACTCAGAATCTTGCAAAACCTGCGTCACAAATTCGTTGTCTGATGGGATGAAACGTGAAGCGAGTTGCCGCGCATCTTCGAGTGGCACGGCATCTTTATCGCTCCAGTGGCGTTCCAGGTGAATGATGATATCCTCTTGGTATTGTACCATGAACGCGCCATTGTGGTATTGGAAGAGGTTGCCTTCGTTGCTCTGCGGGGGACCCTGTTGCTCTTCCCAGGTGCTTCGCTGCAGACCCAGGCCCGCACTCTCTGCCAGTTGGTCGCTTGTATCTGTGGCTGGCTCAACTGGTGCGGGGGAAGCAGGCGATGCAGCAACGGGGGGCTGTGCGACCGCCCGTGTGGGTTGTGGATAAGCAGCAGCACGGGTGGGTTGCGGGTAGCCACCACGGGTGGGTTGCGGATAGGCAGCCGCTGTTGTAGGACGGGGGTAAGCGGCACGG
>CAYFVX010000206.1:0-7112 GCA_964346425.1 uncultured Chloroflexaceae bacterium
TGCGTCAGTACTCTCTACCGCTCGCACCCTTCCCGCTGTCTGTACCCCCTACCCAATCAACCTTTGGATGTTCTGCAAGATGGCTGGCAACGGCAAGCGCATTCTGGCAATGCCGCTCCATACGCAAGGGGAGAGTTTCCATTCCCTGCAAAAACAGGAAAGAGTTAAACGGACTGACAGCAGCTCCAACGTCGCGCAAAAGTTGCACGCGAGCTTTGATAATATAGGCCATCGCGCCAAAAGCTTCGGTAAAGATTAAGCCATGATAGGACGGGTCTGGCTGGGTAAACTGCGGAAAGCGACCATTGGCCCAATCAAACTTGCCGCTGTCTACCAGCAAGCCACCAATGCTGGTGCCATGCCCCCCAATGTATTTTGTCGCGGAATGCATCACAATATCCGCACCCCACTCGAAAGGACGGCACAGATAGGGGGTAGCAGTGGTGCTATCCACCATCACTGGCACGCCATGCTCGTGCGCAATAGCCGCAATCCGTTCCAGGTTTATCACATCCAGCCGCGGATTGCCAATCAACTCAAGAAAGATCAGCCTGGTGCGGTCGTCTATTGCATTGCGAAACCCATCAACATCACGTCCATCCACGAAAGTGGTAGTGATGCCCATTTTGGCAAGGGTATAGCGAAACAACGTATACGTTCCGCCATACAGGTCGCTGGAAGAAATAATAGTGTCGCCGGCCTGCGCCAGCGTCAGGATGCCCAGCGTGGCAGCAGACTGCCGGGAGGCAACCGCCAGTGCGCCAACTCCACCTTCCAGCGCGGCAATGCGTTGCTCCAGCACATCGGTGGTGGGGTTCATGATCCGCGTATAGATATTGCCAAATTCCTGGAGATGAAAAAGACGGGCAGCGTGTTCAGTATCGTTGAACTGGTAGGATGTGGTCGCGTAGATCGGAACGGCACGAGCGCCGGTGGTCGGGTCTGGTTGCTGGCCGGCGTGGAGTGCCAGGGTTTCAAAGCCATACTGGTTGGTTTCGCTCATACAGGTTCTCCTTGCACAAAAAAAGCCCTCATCCGGAGATGAGGGCGAGCAAATCGCTTTGCACAAAAAAACTCTTCCCATGCACACGATGGAAAGAGATCCTAACGTATGCATCCTCATCTTCCAGGCAATTGCTGCCGGAATTGGCACCTTCCCCCCGGTACAGGTCTGGTACTCACGGGATATGGGGTTGCCGAGGCTTCACAGGGCCGGTCCCTCCACCTCTCTTGATAAGGGCAGCGCGTCTTGTTCTATTATTACAAAAGATATTAGCAAACTTTTGTAACTTTGTCAAAAAAGCCCGGTTTTCCGAATTTTACGTCAAGTTGAAAGTGTGAGGGGCCTAGCACCAATACCTTTCAAATACGGTGACGTCGTCCCCATATCACCCTCAAGGGATATTAAAGAGGGACCGTAGACGATGGATCTTAAAGACAGTGGACAAGCAATCCTCCCATGTGTAGGCTTTTTTCCTATGCAAGAACCACACCGAGAATCGTAGCCGCGGTTTGGAACCGCGGGATCTGCCCGTATGTCCATCTCTTTCGCGATGGGAAATAATAAAACTTTTTGCTATTTTAATTGAATTTAACGGAAATAACAAGATTCCTGCATAAAACCAGCAAAATCCTTTGACAATTCCATAGGGGTATGATATACTCCTGAGCTATAAGAATCATACCTCGCGTATATGATAATTTCTCAAGAAGCAATCAGCGTTCATCACAAGAAACACAACACAGGAGAATAGCAACAGCGTCGTGCTCTCTGGCAAATCTAATACATAAGATTTTGCCAACTCGTTTGCAAACACACTTCAAACAAGAGTGTTGTTCTTTGCTACAGAGAAAACAAGCAACCGCCTGATGAAGGAGGTAAGAAAAAGATTTTTCTACCAGCACGGGGGTACACTACCGGGGTATGGTATAAAGAAGAGGGCAGGCATTCAATGGCCTGAATGTCTGGACGCACGATGATGGTGAATAACCGCTAAAGAAATGACGAAACTTTCAGATCAAAGAGACACGGAAAGAAGGTGCAATGATGGAACCTGTTATGAAAAAATTCGTCTCATCGCTCAAACACAACCTCACGGATGAGGATGTGATCAACCTTGAAGCCTGCATTGACTGCAAACTGTGTGGAGATGCCTGCGCATGGTATCTTGGAACCCAGGACGAAAAACTTCACCCCACTTACAAAACAAATTTCATTCGAGACATTTACAAGCGATATTTGACGGTTGAAGGCAAAGTGGCTGGCGCATTTGGTTTGCAAAAAGCCCCCACGGTTGAAGACCTGCGCGAGCACATGCCCTACTTCTGGCAATGTACCTCTTGTGGTCGCTGCACGCTCTCCTGCCCGGTCGGCTTGAGCACGCGTCGCATCGTCCGCATGGCACGCGCCGCCTACAGCGATTCGGGCCTCAGCTCGGAAAATCCTACCCTGAAATCTATTGTTGAAAATTTGCGTGACATTGGGCACAGCTTTGGCATTGAACCCGCAAAAATTATGGCCCGCTACGCGCTTTTCCTCTGCTCCGAAGGCATTGATATGCCTGTTGACGTTGAAGGGGCGGATATTCTCTTTGTATGCCCCTCCGCCGCCAATACCAAAATCCCTGACTATGCAACCAAAGTGATGAAAATTCTCAACGCGGCCAACGTCAGCTATACCGTCTCCTCCAAACTGGTTGAGACTGGCACCGAAGCCGACCACATTGTCGTGCATCACGACCTGACCCGCCGTATCCTCGAAGATTGGGAGAATGAAGCCGAGCGGCTGAACGCCAAACAAATCCTGGTCGTCGAATGCGGTTGCGATACCCGCACCCTCTATGGCGACGCCACCGAAATACTTGGCCGTCCGCTCAAATACCCGGTCATCATGTTTGACCCGCTGATTAGCGACCTGATTGACGATGGTACCCTGCCGGTCGAAAAGGTAGATACCAGCGTCACCCTGCACGACCCCTGCCACTCGACCCGCCTCTCCGGTATGGCCGACCTGATGCGCGATTTGCTCAATAAGGTCACCGACAACTTTGTTGAAATGACTCCCAACCGCGAATACAACTACTGCTGCAATGGTGGAGCCGGCGGCATGCGCTTGCCAGAAAATACCGAAACGCGTCGCAAGGTCTCCGTCTTCAAAGCCAACCAGATTAAAGACAGCGGAGCGGAATATGTCTGCTCGCCCTGTGTTGTCTGTGTGCTTACCTTGCAGGATACCTGCGCAACCTATGAACTGCCAAAACAACCGGGTTATCGCATGTCCATTATGCTCTTTGAGGTCGTCTATGATGCTATGGTCAAAGCCCTGGTCAAACGTGGTGAACTGGACCGCATCCGTATGCCGATTGCCTTCGAGGGCAAGAGCGAAGAATATATTGCCAACTATAGTGTTGCTGGCAAAATGTATAAACTGCTGCAAAACAAGGAAATGGCAACCAGGATATTGAACTGGCTGGAGCAAGATGACGTGGTCAAACGCTACGCGAAGGTCAATCCTGGCGTGAACGAACAACTGGACCGCTTCCGCGAGATGGTGAATGCCGAGACGATGGACTATTGCCAGCCGCGCAAGAAACCATTGACCAAGCCGATTATGGTTGACCTGCTCAGCGAAGCAGATGCGGAAGTTGTGGTGCAGTAACCTTGATGATTTGAAACACTGACTGTTTTGAAAGGAGTTCATACGATGCTGACGATGTTAAATATCTATGTGCTGTTGGCGGTGGCGTTGTTCGCTTTTGGATTGATATTCAAGCTTGGACGCTGGTTTAAAATGGCGACATTGTATCGTAAAACGCGGGGAGTGACGCAGGATTTTGAGGGCGGGCCAAACCATATGACCTTCCTGGGTGGCGTCAAGTCTGTCTTGTTTGACCCGGCCAAACATTTCTATCACAAAGCCAACCCGACCTGGAACCGCGGTTACATGCTCTATCATATCGCGATTATCACCAAATCGGTTGGCTATGGTCTGGCAGCAGTCATCCTCTTCTTCCATCTGCTGATGGGCAATCCCGTTCCGGACGTGGCGCAGCATGCGGAAACAAGCTTCAACTATGCACCCGCCAACCTCGCCACGCTCGTCTTTGGCAGTGGCGAAGCATTGCAGGCCCATTTCCTGTTTGGGCCATTGGGTTCTGCGTTCATGTTTATCACTGGCGTTGCGCTACTCTTTGCAGTGGTCGGCAATCTGCACATGGTCTACACCACCCTGCGCAACCGTGGCGCATCGGCCATCCTGCGCGACATTGACACGGCAGCAAGGAACGTGCGTACCAATGGCTTCCCCAAATGGGATCGCACGGTCGTGCGGGTGGTCATTTTCACTATCATCTATACCGACATTATCGCTCGCCTGCACCTGATTGATGGCGCAGTCTTCTTCCACGCCTTCCTGGGTTCCACGTTGTTGCTGCTCTTCCCCTTCACGTACCTCTTCCATATGGTCTACAACGTGCTGGCCCTCTTCTATTCAGCCAGGAAGCGCATGGTGCGTACTGTCGCATAAGCGTCGGGCGCATAGCTTCGCAAAATAACCCTCCTGAACCTCCTGTTTGCGGTAGTGGTTGTGCGGCAAATCCGCACACCACCACCGCAAAGGGTTTTTGCTCCGGGGTGGGTATACAATGTTCGGCGAAGCCAAACATTGTATACCCACATTCTCCACGCTCCATTTTCCATTCTCCATTACCTACACCCGCGTCATAAGCAAATTATCATACCGGTCTACCCGCGCCCGCCAACCGTAAGGTATCACACATGTCGTATCAAGCTGGACAACAATGCCAGGCGCAGCAATAAAATCACCGCTTCGCAGTTTTGAACGCTCGTAGAGTGCAGTCGTAATCGGGCGCGTGGACTCGGCATGCAGCAAAACCTGTACCCGCTCATCGGCACAGGCTGGTTGGCCGGGTGGTTCAGGCAGTTGGGGATGCAATGAGCCAGCCGCCAAAGGGGGACGTTGCTGCTCTGCCACACACTTGAGCCGCAGAGCCACCACCTCAATGGGGCGGTCGGGCAGCGTGTATCCGCTATATTGCTGGTGCAACTGGTGGAAATGCTGTACCACCTCCTCCCGCTCTGGCAGAGCAGGCTGCAACCCTTCCCAGACCATCAGCGGCGTGTTGATTTCATGCGACTGACCAGCATAGCGCAGATCAAGCGTAAACTCACCGCGCAGCGCAGCCGCCATCTGCCATTCTTCCTCATCAGGCAACGCCTCGCGTCCCGTGGTGGCACGGGCTTCCTGGATGAAGTCGGCGCGTGCCTGCTCTGCCAGCCCCATCATTGCCGCGCTCAGAGCCTGCGGACTCCATTCATCCAGCGGCTGCGCAACAAAGTGGATATAGTCGCGGCTCATATCTGCCACCAGCATCCCCAGTGCAGACAATACGCCCGGATAGCGTGGCACCAGCACACGCTGCATATCGAGCCCATCCGCAAGATAGGCCGCGTGTAGCGGGCCAGCCCCACCAAACGCCACCAACGTAAAATCACGCGGGTCTATGCCCCGTTCCACCGAAATAGTACGCAATGCCCGTTCCATCGCAGCATTGGCAACGCGCACAATCCCCAGCGCAACTGCGGGTATCACCATCCCAAGTTGCTGCGCAATTGGGGCGATAGCCTTCTCTGCGCGGCTCACATCCAGCGGCATATCGCCACCGAGAAACCGCTCCGCCCGCAAACGGCCAAGCACCAGGTTGGCATCGGTGACAGTGGGGAGATTATCATGTCCATAGCATGCGGGGCCAGGATCCGCCCCTGCACTCTGCGGACCAACGCGCAACGCTCCGCCATCATCTATACGAGCCAGCGAGCCGCCGCCAGCCCCGACGGTATGGATAGAGATAGCAGGAAAGCGGACCGGCAAGCCACCCACAGAAGATTCCGTTGTTTGCGGCAGCGCATCATCACACAGAGCCACATCGGTGGACGTGCCGCCCATATCAAAGCTCATAATGCGGCGAAAACCCGCCTGCTCTGCAATATAGCGTGCGCCGACCACGCCACCCGCCGGGCCAGACAGGGTGGTGCGGGCCGCCAGTTTGCGAGCCGAGCGCGTGCTCATACTGCCGCCATCCGAGGCCATGATATGCAGCGCGGGCGGATAGCCGTGGCTGGTCTGTTGCTGTTCCAGTTCTTGCTCGATGCGGTTGAGGTAGCGGTCGAGCACCGGGGCAACATACGCATTCACAACAGTGGTGCTGGTCCGTTCATACTCGCGGTACTCTGGTAGCACATCGGAGGAGACGCAGACAAAGATGCGCGGCGAACCATCCGCCTGCTGCATGGCGGCCAGTTGGGTGGCGATACGCTGTTCGTGGCGGGGGTTGCGGTAGCTATGCAGGAAACAGATTGCCACTGCCTCAACACCAGCGGTATGCAACTGCTGCACCACACCTACCAGGACGCTTTCATCCAGCGGGTGCAGCACGGTGCCATCGCTGGCGATACGTTCAGGTATCTCAATGCGCAGGCTGGCCGGCACGATGGATGGCGATTGCTGCATATCGAGGTCATAGAGGGCAGCACGAGTGCCGCGCCCGATAACCAGCACATCCGCAAAGCCAGCCGTGGTAAGCAGGGCCGTCACTGCGCCGCGTCGTTCCAGTAGCGCATTGGTTGCGATGGTGGTGCCGTGGATAATCAAATCGGGGGTGCCCAGATGTTTGATACCCGCCAGCAGAGCTTGCGCGGGGTCTTCGGGGGTGGTTGCAAGTTTGTGAATGGAGATACGCCCATCGTCTTGCAGCAGCACAAAGTCGGTGAACGTGCCGCCGATATCAATGCCCAGGATTGTCATGTGGTTGTTGCTGTCACCTCAACGCTGTGGAAAGGATGCCAGTTGCTGCCGGAGATCGTGCGCTGCTTGTTGCAAGTCGCTCTCTACCAGGGGAAACGCTACCTCAATGGGTGTCACCAGTGGGGGTGTGCGGGAACCTGGTTCCCGCACGCTCCCCATTCTGGTGGGGTTTCTTGTTTTTTCGACGAATTCGAAAAAACAAGAAACCCCACGCCAAAGCTGTGGCACGCGGCGGCATGCGTTTTTTGCCGTGCGCAAGCAGCACACAATACAGGTGAAACCTGTTGAG
>CAYFVX010000207.1:0-7070 GCA_964346425.1 uncultured Chloroflexaceae bacterium
AGTTCCACTTTGGACAAACCTCATGATACTGAATATTCAGTGTCGCCATTTCTGCGTGTACCATGATTAAAATACTTTACGATGTAAAGTATCGGGAACTTATTTAGTTACGGACCCTAAGACATGGTTCAAAACAGGCGCATCTCACTTGACAATCTGATCAATTTCATAGACACATGCCATAAATGCCAGAGCGGACAACGCGATGGCACGCCGCTCTTGCGAAAAGGTGCGGTTTTTGCTTTTGCTACAAGCGATTTCAACCCAGAAGGGAATAGTCGCAGGGTCGGTGGTCATGGCAAGCATGGTGAGCAATTCTTCCTGGACATAGGACTGTCCGCGTCCGCCGCGCTCAAGCACCTGGCGGTAGAGTTCCATCGCGGTGTCAATATCTGCGGCGGTCAGCCCTTTTAGTGGGCCTATGGTGGGGTAAAGTGTCAAATTGTTGCCATAGACCGGTTTTGCATCGCCGCTGTCTGCCAGGGTTTTTGCCAGGCTTGCCAGATCGTTGCGTATTCTTGTTTGCACCTGACGGTCAACGTTTACACCCGCCAGTAGCTCTTTTGCCTGTTCATAGCGAAACACCCATTGTGAAAACGGATCGTTTCGATACATACAATTCCTCGTTTTCGTTCAGCGCAGGTTCCTTACTTTATGATACCAGATGGGGGCTATCTTTTTCCTTGCTCTACCTGTTATACTATACAGGACCATAATATCCGGCGAAACGCTCCCGGTTCTTGCTCCATCGTGCGGGAGCAAAGGGGGATTTGTGTCGGTTGTTCCTTTGCACCAGTGGTTTGTGTCTTCAGCCTGATAGCTCCCCTCTATTGATTATCCCCTTGCTTGAAAGAGGAACTATGCGCATGCGCCAACAGTTTACGATATCATCAGTTCATCCAATCTCGCTGCTCCTCTTGCTGCTCCTCATCGGCATCTGGTTGCTGGTGTTGCCTTCCACGGCTGGTGCGCAGCAGCCGCCTCGTCCAGGACAGCCCGCTTCGCCATCGTTGCAGCCGGTGCAGCCCCACGTTGAATACCTGACGGTGGAGGATGGCTTGACACCGGGTGGGGTGACCGCCATTGTGCAGGACCGCCAGGGATTCATGTGGATTGGGACCCAGAATGGTCTCCATCGCTATGATGGCTACGAGCTTGTGCCATACAGTCATGATCCTGCAGACCCTTCTAGCATCAGTGGTAATCTTGTTCACGATATTATCGAAGACCAGCAGGGATACCTCTGGATTGCGGCGGGCGAGAGTGGTGTCAATCGCTATGATCCGCAAACTGACCGCTTCACCCGCTATCAATACAACCCCAACGACCCCGCCAGTTTGAGTGATCTGGTGGCGTTGATGCTGTTTGAAGACCGCAATGGTACCGTCTGGGTGGTTACGTTGGGTGGCAATCTCAACTGCTACAACCCGACAACAGACAGCTTTACCGCCTATCCGCTGCCGCTCTCCAATCCGGATGGGGTGTTTCCTGTGCGTCCGAATAGCATTACGCAGGCACAGGATGGCAGCCTGTGGATTGGTATTCCGAATGGATTGCTCCGCTTCGATCCACAGAGTGGGGAGGTTGCCCCATATCCCGTGCAGGGTAAAATGCGAGCCCTAACGGGGGTCCAGATGTTGTGTTCTGCACTCGAGCAGCGGCTATCTCTGGCTGGCAAACGACCAGGGGTTTTTTCGCTTCAATCCGACAACGGGTACCGTCACGAACGCTCTGCCGCAGTATTCCCGCTTATCAGTGCATGATGTCTACCGCGATCGGGAGGGGCTTTTCTGGCTGGCGACCAACGCGGGGCTTTTGCACGTTGATCCCGTCCAGCAACGGGTGATGAACCACTACCAGCCCGATCTATCCGCAGGCGATACCTCGACTCCGCAGCGCGAAAACGTTATGCTGGTCGTTTTCCAGGATGCAGATGGGGTGCTGTGGCTTGGGACGATTGATGCGGTGGGGCGGCTGAATCCCGAGCAAACGAAGTTCACCACCTATGAAATCGTGCCAGCAGACACCGGCAGACTGAATAATGCCATTCGTGCGCTGGCAGGTGGTGCCGACAATACGCTCTGGATCCACAATAATCAATGGCTGGCGCAGGCCGATTTTGCCAGCGGGCAAGCATCCTGGTATCGCCCCCAACTTGTTGACGCTCCTATGCCTCCCACTAACCCGTCTGCGCTCTATCCGGTAAACGATGGCACCATCTGGTTGGGCTATGTTTCAAACCTGTATCACTTTGACCCGGCGATGGGTGGACTGCATACCTACAATCAGATGCCAATTCAGCACACAATAAACCCGATCATCAGCTCTATCTACGATGATGGGGAAGGTTCATTCTGGTTGACGATGGAACGCGCCGGTTTCTATCGCTTCGAGCGGGCATCCGAAACATTTACGCGCTACTTGCTGGAGCCGAACGACCCGTTCAGTATTGGCTCAAACGATGTGCGCACCATAACCGCTGATCGCGCCGGTCATCTCTGGGTTGGCAGTGGTACCGGGGTGCTCAGCCGCTACGACCCGCAGAGCGGACGGTTTACCAACTATCGCCATGATCCGAACGACCCCAGCAGTATCTCGTCCGGCCGCATGCAGGATATTCACGAAGACCGCCAGGGGATACTCTGGATTGCCTCGATGGATGGGCTGAATCGCTTCGATCCACAGACGGAAACATTCCAACGCTATGCCGAGCAGAATGGACTGCCCGATGCGCGGGTGAATTGTATCCAGGAAGATGCGGCCGGGCAGCTCTGGCTGGGCACGAATAATGGTCTCGCACGCTTCGATCCGCAGGCGGAGACGTTCCGCAATTATGACCTGTTTGATGGGGTGGGGATACGCAGTTTTCAGCGCAATGGTTGTTGTCAGTTGGATGATGGGTGGATGGTGTTTGCGGGTGGCAATCGGTTGACGATATTTCATCCTGAGCAGCTTCATGATAGCACCTATCAGTCGCCGGTGGTGCTGACCGCGCTGCACCTGGACTATGAGCAGGTTGCGGTTGGTGCGCATTCTCCCCTGCAACGCCCGATCTGGCAGACGAACCATTTGACGTTGCAGCCGCACCAGGACCGTGTTTCGTTTGATTTTGCTGCGCTGAGCTACGCCGCTTCCCATAAGAACCGCTACCAGTATATGCTGGAAGGCTACGATCCCAGGTGGCGCGAGGCGGATGCCAGGCGGCGGTCGGCGACCTATACCAATCTGCCGGCGGGTGCGTATGTTTTGCGTGTGCGCGGCAGCAACCAGGATGGCGTATGGAGCGAACAGCAGGTTGTGCTACGTGTCACCGTTTTGCCGCCCTGGTGGGAAACATGGTGGTTTCGGTATGCGTTGGCTGCGTTGTCGCTGGCGATGCTGGTGGGTGGCTATCGCTGGCGTGTTCACACTATCCAGTAGCGCAATCGGTTGCTGGAGCAGCAGGTGGCGGAGCGCACGAGCCAACTGGCGCACGCCAATCAAGAGCTTGCCCAGGCCCACACGCAGGCATTGCAGGAGCGAGAAAGGGCGGAGCTTGCCAATCGTGCAAAGAGTGATTTTCTCACCAGAATGAGCCACGAGTTACGCACGCCGCTGAATGGTATCCTCGGCTATGCGCAGATTTTGCAGCGTGATGGGGGGCTGCCGCGCCGCCAGCGTGATGGGGTTGCTATCATTTACCAGAGCGGACAGCATTTGCTGACGCTTATCAACGATATTCTCGACCTTGCCAAAATCGAAGCCCGGAAACTGGACCTGTACCCTTCTGATGTGCGGCTGGATGATTTTCTCAGCACGATGGTGGGTATCATGCGCATGGCCGCACAGCAGAAGGATCTCCACTTTTACTATGAACCAGCCGCAAACCTGCCTGTGGTCATTCATGTGGATGAAAAACGGTTGCGACAGGTGTTGCTCAATATCCTGGGCAACGCGGTCAAGTTTACCGAGCGGGGTAGTGTGACGCTGCGCGTGTGTGCGGCAGAAGCATATCATCCCGGTCCGACTGCGCATGCTTCCTCACGCATATCACAGTCGCTCACGTTTGCGGTGCAAGATACGGGGATTGGCATTGCGCCAGAAGACCGGGAGCGCATCTTTCAGTCGTTTGAACAGGTGGGCAATATGCAGCAGCGCGAGCGTGGCACGGGCCTGGGGTTTGGCTATCAGCCAGCAGTTGGTGCAGTTGATGGGCGGGCATATTGCGGTGGAAAGCACAGTGGGCGTGGGTTCTACCTTCAGCTTTACTATCAATGTGCCGGTCGTTATCCCTACTGATCGGCTGGTGCCGTCAGCACAGCAGCAAACTGCCATCCGGGGGTATCATGGCAGGCGGCGGCGGGTGCTGGTGGTGGATGATCGCCAGGAGAATCGGCTGGTGTTGCTCAATTTGCTGGAGCCGCTCGGTTTTGAGGTGTTGCTGGCGGAACATGGGCAGGAAGCCCTGGAGCAGATGCAAATGTTTCAGCCGGATGTGCTCTTGCTCGACCTGGTGATGCCGGTGCTGGATGGGTTTATGGTTATTCAGCATGTCCGCGCGACGCCGGCTCTGGCGGATACACGCATCATAGCGGTATCGGCCAGTGCATTCAGGCGTGACCGACAGGAGGGAGGCAATCTCATTGCCGGTACAGATGGGTTTCTGCTCAAGCCAGTGGATGCAGACCTGCTCTTTGCGTTGCTGCAAGAGCAGCTTGGGCTGGAATGGGTGTATACAGAGCAACCAGCCGCACCAACCACGCCAGCAAGCGTAGCTCTTCCTGCGGTGGTTGAAGATGTGGCTGAAGGTATGGTGTTGCCGCCGCAGCAGGAACTGCAAAAGCTTTATGAGCATGCGCTGTTTGGCAGTATGGATCGGGTGTTGGCGTATGTGGATGCACTGGAAGCACAGGATGCGCAGTATGCCCCCTTTGTCGGCATAATACGCGCGTATGCGCAGGATTTTTTGATGATGAACGGATACGGGCCTTGCTGGAACCGTTACTCGCATCGGATGCGCCACATTCGGGTGAAGAGGGACAAACGTAGAGATAAAGAAGCGAAGCGATGCGGAGAAGAGAGCCGTGAGAAGACGCATGGTATGGGAGAGCTATTCGTGGTATTCGTGGTTCTTGCCTGATTATCCGAAATCTCGTATGACTGCACCGCAGCAAGGAAAGGAACGTAAGGACGTATGGCAGAGACCACTTCAGAACGTGCCATTATTCTGGTGATTGACGATGACGCGCATAATATTGCGGTAGTTGTAGACTGTTTGCGTGAACAGGGGTTTGAGATTATCACCGCCCGCAATGGCGAAACCGGCTTCAAGCGGGCGCATCTGGCGCAGCCCAATCTGATTTTGCTGGATGTTATGATGCCCGGTATTGATGGTTTTGAAACGTGCCGCCGACTGAAAGCTGAGCCGGCCACGCAGACGATACCCGTGCTGTTTATGACGGTGGCGGATGACCTGGACAATAAGATGCAGGGGTTTGCGGCTGGTGGGGTAGACTATATCAGCAAGCCAGTGCAGATGGAAGAGATGGTTGCGCGGGTCACGGCGCATCTCACGATACAGCGCACGCAGGCAGCCCTGCGGGATAGTGAGGCACGCTATCGTGCGCTGATTGAGCATTCGTTGCAGGGGGTTATCGTTTTTCGCGAGGGTCGTATTGTTTTTGCCAATCCTGCGGCCATCAGCATCACGGGCTACACGCTGCAAGAACTGCTGGCGATGTCGGTCGAGGATATTGACACAATGGTCTATCCAGAGGATATCTCCATGATCCAGCGGTATCGGCAGATGCGGTTGCGGGGTGAGACTGCGCCGGCCCGCTATGAATTTCGGGCGATACGCAAAGATGGGGCGATTCGCTGGATAGAGAGTTTCAATGTGCTGATTGAGTATCAGGGGGGTATCGCCGTTCAGATGACCTACCTCGATATTACCGAACGGAAGCAGGCAGAGGAGCGCAACAAGCAGATGAATGCACACCTGGCACGCTCGGCGGTCGAGATGGGGCTGTTGACGCAGATGAGCAGTGTGCTGCAGCGGGCGTGTTCGCGGCAGGAGATCATTACTTCCGTGCTCCCTTTTTTGCAGGATTTGTTCTCGGAACAGACAGGTGCGCTCTATCTGACGTCCGGTGATGCGGACATGTTGGAACAGGTGGTAGTCTGGGGAGATGCGCACGTTTTGCCAGCGGTGCTGGGCAGGGGGAGTGTCGCGCATTATCGCCGCAGACGAGGGAACGGCATATGCTGCTGACGGACGAGACCGGCTTTGCCGCCTGTCCCCGTGCGGTGCAGCAGGAGGCTTTGTCGTGCTGTTGCGTCCCGCTGACGACAGACGATGCGCCGCTGGGGGTTTTGCATATCTTGCAGACGACTGGTCAATCGGAAACTGTGCCAGATCAGCGGGTTTTGCTGGCAAAGATGGCGGCCGATTTGATCGGGCTTGCGCTTTCCAACATCCAGTTGCGTGAACACTTGCATGAGCAGTCTATCCGCGACACGCTCACGGGCCTCTATAACCGTCGCTATTTGAATGAGACATTGCCGCGTGAATTGCAGCGCAGCATGCGCCAGCAGCAATCGGTCAGCATCATTATGCTGGATGTGGATCATTTCAAGCATATTAACGATACGCATGGGCATCAGGTTGGCGATGCAGTGCTACGCATATTGGGGACGTTTCTGTGCAATCGCTCTCGTGCGTCGGATCTGGCGTGTCGCTATGGGGGCGAGGAGTTGCTGCTGCTGCTGCCTGATACGTCGCTACAGCAGGCCAGGAGTTACGCCGAGCACCTGCGCCAGAGTATCCAGCAGCTTGGCGGGGAATACGAGGGGCTACCATTGCCAGGGTTTACGGTATCCATCGGGGTTGCGGCAACGCCTATGCATGGCATGCGTGCGGAGACCCTGATAGCGGCCGCCGACCATGCGCTGTACCAGGCGAAGGCGGGTGGGCGCAATCGGGTGTGTGTGGCGTTCAAAGGGGGACGGTAGACGATCGTCTACCGTCCCCCTGTCTCTCACGCTCGTATGACGGTCACGGCGCGTCCGTTGGGTGTGGTGGCTGGCTCTGT
>CAYFVX010000208.1:0-7045 GCA_964346425.1 uncultured Chloroflexaceae bacterium
ACCCCCAATCCCCCGCTTTGCAAAGCGGCAAACCCCTTAGCTTCATGCGCATGGGGAAGGGGTGACGGAAGCCCCTCTCCCTGGATGGGAGAGGGGTTGGGGAGAGGGTGAAAGCGCGGTGGAATACCCGTTACGTTGATGCCTATGGTTTGCAACCCCCAATCCCCCGCCTGGCAAAGCGATAAACCCCTTGGCTTCATGCGTATGGGTTGCGAGGAGACGCAGTCCCCTCGCAACCCCACAACCATTGCGCAAAAATATTGCCGTGCTGGACATTCTGCATTCTGCATTCTGCATTCTGCATTCTGCATTCTCCTGACGGCTACTCACCATGCTGTTTTTCGCGCAATTGTTGCTGAATTAAACGGCTGACCCGTGCAAATTCTTCTTCCAGTGAACCACGCGAATTATTTAGCACCTCATTGGCGGCCATCCGGGCAACATCAGCCACCGTAGCCCCCCAGGTGGTCTTACCGGTATCGGTTTCTGCCATCTCCTGCAATATGACCGCCGCATCCGAGACGCCCAGGTCGGCAAGAGCACGACAGGCTTCATAACGCACATCCGGCGTCGGGTGTTGCAATGTGGTAACCAGCGCATGATAAGCTCTCGGATCGCAAATCTTACCAATGGCTCGCGCAGAGCGGGCCGCAATATGCGGGTCTTCATCCGTCAATCCAACTAAAAGCTGATTAAGTGAACGGGCTTCCCCAATGGTGCCAAGCACCCGAATAGCCTCAACACGCATTCGCGTATCATTACCTTCAGCAAGTTGCAGCAGTGCAGACAAAGCCGGTGGCCCCATAACACCGAGGGCCCAGGCTGCTCGCATACGTATTTCTGCATCTTCGTGGCGTAAAAGATCGATCAATGGCTCGACAGCGGGGTCACCAAGCATACCCAGCGCAAAGGCGGCCTGAGAATGGGCAAACTGATCATCTCCCTGCAAATCTTGAAGCAGACGGTTGATAGTATCTGACGTCGATTCCATCTTTTCTTCCTCCTCATTTTCGACTGCGGCTCCTGCTTGCTAAACCAGAATTTCATGTTCGGCAAGTATCTCTCGCACCCCTCGCAATGGAGTGCGCAAAAGCTTTTGCGCAAGCCGAACATCAAGGACACAATTGCGCGGACGAGGATGGGGACTTTCTTGACTCCAGCCAGACGGGATGAGCGACGAGTCATATCCATGCGCTTGTGCCAGCAGAACACCAAATTCATAGCGACTGAGACACTCCGTGCCTGCAATATTGAGAACTCCCTGGTAGGACTGCGTGCCAAGTTCGAGTAAGGCGGTTGCCAGATCCCCGACAAAAATAGGGCAACGATACTCGTCCTGAAACAACGCTGCCCGGCGTTTCCCGGTGACAATATCCAGCACAAACCGCGTATGGCGGTCAATTGCCGGAAAGCCATAGATCAGCGAGGTGCGCACCAGCACCGCGGAAGGACAGGCTTCTTGCACCAGGTTCTCGGCGTCTGCTTTGGATTTTCCATAATCAGTGACAGGAGCAGGATTATCTGATTCGGTGTATTTTCTCCCTTCAGCAAGTTCACCATCAAAAATAACATCACTCGACAGGTGGATAAGCCTGGCCCCGACGTGTGCGGCTGCCAGGGCTATATGTTGTGCGCCTCTTGCATTCACCTCCCAGAGATGCGGCTGCTGCTGGCGAAAGGCGGTATGGATAACAATATCGGGTTGGAAAATATCCAATCCTTCTTCCACTGTCAGTGGATCACAGATATCAAGCGGTAGCCAGGAAACTTCCAGGGTGCTATTGAGCGGTGGGGCATGGTTGTAGTAAGTTGCGGCCACCAGAAACCCCTGTTCATATGCCTGACACACCAATTCGTTTCCGAGATAGCCCGTTCCGCCAGTTATCAATACACGTTTCATGGTTGTGTCTTGAGCCTTTATCTTCCATCCTTCCAGTATTCAACCCGTTTCCTTACCCCTCATCAAGCATTCGTTCCAGCGCAATCCGTGCTGCTTCTTGCGAGGCTGACTGCTTGCTGCTGCCGGTACCACTACCCAGATATTCCTCACCTTTCAATACTTCAACCGTGAAATGGCGACAGTGGTCTGGACCAGCAACATTGACCGTTCGATAGGTGGGTATCGTGCCATGTTTCGCCTGCAACAACTGCTGCAGACGCGTGCGATAATCAACTTCCATATTGCCAGCCAGCACCCGCTGCGTCTCACGCTCCAGAAATGGCAGGACAAAATCCCTGACACGTTCGATACCCTGGTCCAGATACACCACACCCACCACCGCCTCAAACAGATCCGCCAGCAACGCATCACGACTGCGTCCGGCACGTGCTTCTTCACTGCGACTGATACGGGCATATGTTCCCAGGTCAAGTTCACGCGCAAACCGCGCCAGGGTAGACGTTTTGACCAGCACGGAACGCAGAGTACTGAGTTCACCTTCACTGCGCTCTGGAAAATGCTCATACAGCCAGGAAGCGGTCAGGAAGTTCAACACCGCATCACCGAGGAACTCGACGCGTTCATTTGTAGGCAGTCCCTCAGTTCGTTCTGGATGTTCTTTCCAGAATGAGCGATGGGTCATAGCAATTTTGAGCAGGGTCTCATCTTGAAAGGTTATTCCAAGCACGGACGCTAAACGATTGAGCATAATGGTTATTTTCTCAATAAATCATCTTGCTAGACATCTACCCGCCGAAACACCAGCGACACATTATGCCCACCAAACCCAAAGGAATTACTGACCACCACATCAACCGTGCCAACTCGCGCTGTATGCGGCACATAGTCCAGGTCGCATTGCGGGTCAGGCTGCTGGAGATTGATGGTCGGTGGGAGTATGTTCTGCTTGATTGCCATAAGACTGACCACTGCTTCCAGCGGACCGGCCGCGCCGAGCAAATGCCCAAACTGTGATTTGCTCGAACTGACGGGCAACTTTGCCGCATAGTCCCCAAACAACTTTTTGATAGCCCTTGTCTCCGCAATATCGCCAGCCGGCGTACTTGTGCCGTGGGCATTGACATAGCTGACTTCATCAGGCGCGATGCCAGCGTGCTGCAAACCGCGTTGCATAGCAAGCGCAGCCCCCTCACCACTCTCCGGCGGTTGTGTAATATGGTATGCATCGGCAGAAGCACCATATCCTACCAGTTCAGCCAGGATTGGAGCCCCACGATTGAGCGCATGTTCCATATCTTCCAGCACCAGCATTGCAGCCCCCTCGCTCAAAATGAACCCATCACGGGTGGATTCAAAAGGACGCGAGGCAGTTTCAGGCGTATCATTCCGCGTTGAAATAGCCCGTGCGCTATTGAAGCCAGCCACGCCGAGTAGCGTAATCGGAGCCT
This sequence comes from uncultured Chloroflexaceae bacterium, assembly GCA_964346425.1. Taxonomy (GTDB): domain Bacteria; phylum Chloroflexota; class Chloroflexia; order Chloroflexales; family Chloroflexaceae; genus JAAUSY01. Next base: position 3,349 of record CAYFVX010000208.1, read on the forward strand.
CGCTCCCGCCAGCCAGAATAACCTTTGCCCAACCCCGCCTGATCGTCTCGGCGGCCTCACCAATGGAATGCGCTCCACTGGCACAGGCGGAGGTATGGCACATATTTGGTCCGCGTGCGCCTATGGCGATGGAAATATGCCCGGAGGCAATATTCGTTATCATGGAAGGGATGGTAAAGGGACTGACACGACCAGGCCCCCGTTTGAGCAATGTCTCATACTGCGAGCAGCATGTTTCGAGACCACCAATACCACTCCCCAGAAACACCCCGACATCCGCACCATTTTCTGGGGTAATCGTCAGTTCAGAGGTACGCAGAGCTTCTTGCGTAGCCGCAAATGCCAGATGAATAAAGCGATCGGTCCGGCGTGCCTCTTTGCGGTCCATATATGCATTGGGATCAAACTCCTTCACCTCACCAGCAAAACGTGTCTCAAAGCCCTCGGCATCAAAAAGTGTGATAGGCCCAATACCGCTTTGCGCCTCGACAATTCCCCGCCAGAGTGTGGCAACATCAAGCCCCAATGGACTGACAGCCCCCATACCAGTGACGACGACACGTCGCGTGTACTCCATCCATCTCTCCTTACTGATTAGTTACACCGTGCAAAAAGAGCACTCCTCTTATCTTGATAACGTTCGCACCACTCAGGGGTGCGCAACAATTCATGATACAACGATTCTTGCCAGTAGCGATCAAGCAGCAGGTGGGTAATATTCCATTTATCCAGCACTTGCAAGCTCTGTTCATCACCACGGGCAATAGCAAAATAATCACGCCATACCGATTCTGGAAACAACTCGACGCGCAAATCCACAAATACTTGCTTCTGTGGCAGTTTCCAGATGGTATAGCTGCTATAGCTCATATCTGTCCAGAAGTTTCCTTCCATCGGGTTTTCTTCCAGCCATTCCGTCGCCGCAACCGGCGTGGCACTGCTCAGCAACCATGGATAGTGGCCTGCAGAGGCAAACAGACGGGAAGACTCTGCTCCCAGGTACCGCCCTGGCTGAAACCAGGGAAGCGTTACCAGCATCAATCCCCCCAGCAATACCCCAATCACAGCAGCAAAGCGCGTATTGAGTGGCACGGGGGGGCGACGGGCAAACAGCGGGGCAAGCTGGTCTGCCAGCAACGGTAGCAGCAGCAACGCAAACCACATGGCATAGCGCACCCCACCAAACGTAAGCCATGCCAGCCCACAATACCATAACAAATCGGTGGCTGATGGTCGCCGTGGCCCCCGCGCCATCAACACGGCCAGCAGCAACACCAGCGCAAAAAACCAGAAGCCGGTATTGGTTATATCCACATCATTCTGTGGCGGCAACCATTCAATAAACCATTTCTCGTGCAACGGATGCCCCATTGTCATGCGTACATAGCCAAAAATGCCTACCCCAAGCGGTTGGAGTAACGTTATGGGCAGGGTTACCAGGGTGATAAGCGTGAGTGGCCCCATCTGCTGCCGTGCCAGCACTGCGGTGGTATCATCTCCACGGCGCATGGCTTCCAGCAATACGCCCACCCATGCAAGCCCTAGCAAACCAATCCCCAGCATAAACGAGCCATGCATATTGACCCAGAAAAGCAGAAGCAGCGGCAAGCCAGCCAACCAGCGAGCGGCAAGCCGCCCACCGAGATATTCGCCCAGCAACACGATAAACAGCGCGGCCGGCAGGAGTGCAAGCGTTTGCGGACGCAACGTCCAGTTATTCCACCCGACCATAATGGCAAACAGCAACGCAAGTGCCACTGCTTTGCCTTGCATGGAACGTCGCCAGGCATGCCAGGCTAGTAACCCATAGCCGCCGGTTATCGCAACCGTTCGGGCCAGAGCCAGTAGCGGGACATCCCCCAGACGCCACAACCCATAGAGCAGGACCTCACTCAGCCAGCTTTGCAGCACAAAAACTGCATCATAGGGGACGGTGTATGCCCAGCGATTGGTGGACATCCAGGCACCTTCCTGAACCATAGTGCGCCCGGCCGCCATATGCCACCAGAGGTCATTGGGCGGAAGGGGGGTGATGCTCACAAAAAGCCAGATGAGTGACAAGATGGTTCCAATCCAGACATGATCGAGGGTTATACGTGGAGTTTTGTTCAACATGTCCCCTTTCACTCACAACTTGATGACGATATGGCAATACAACACGTGTGAGCGGTTCAGGGTTTATCCCTGGCTGGCGTGTCCCACCGAAACTGGCAGGTTTTGAACAGCTATCGTTTCGTGTGAGGAAGAAAGCAAGCGCATTGTTCCTTTGGAAGATGACCCGATAGGCGCTGATTGATGTGAAGCCAAGAAAGTCATAGCTACAAGAGATGGTACGACCTCCGCGCTTACGTTTCCAATTGTACAAAACAGTATACATCTCTCTGATGAAACAGGCAAGCGGGGCATGGCAGAACGTTTGACGCAAAACATCAGTCCCGACACCAGAGGCAAGGGCATGTGGTAGAATGAACATTCAGATGATATTGGCGAGAATGGCTCGCATCTTGTCTCTGGAAACCCAGGGATAATCAAGCATCTCAACATTCCAAAGTGTTGGCAAATACAGTTGGAGCGAAAAGCAAACGCTAACAGGTTCTCTTTATGATACGTTTCATTGATTTGTTTTGTGGTATTGGCGGGTTCAGAATAGCTATGGATCAGGTGTGTGCTGAACGTTCTTTATCATCAACCTGTGTGTTTTCAAGTGATATAGACTCGGATGCACAGGCTTTTTATCAAGCAAACTTTGGGGAAGAGCCGCATGGCAATATTACCAAAATACCCGTTGCAGCAATTCCTGATCATGATGTCTTGTTTGCAGGGTTTCCATGCCAGCCTTTTAGCATCTGTGGCGATCGTCGTGGCTTTGATGATATCCGTGGAACGCTGTTCTTTGATATTGCACGCATTCTTGAGATAAAACGCCCATCTGCTTTCGTCCTGGAAAATGTCAAAATGCTCGTCGGTCACGATAAAGGACGCACTCTGCGCCGCATTCTCGAAATAGTGACCGACCTGGGATACAAAACCGATTACAACGTATTGAATGCGTTAGATTTTGGATTGCCACAAAAGAGAGAGCGCGTTTTTATCGTCGGGTTTCAGCAACAGCAACTCTTTTCATGGCCGCAAAGTACGCTCCCTATGTGCTCACTTGAGGATATTTTAGAACAAAACGTCCCCGAATTTTACTATGCCTCGCAACATATCCGCAACAACAGAAAAAAATTGTATCAAGGCAAGCCGCTTGCGGGGGATACCATCTGGCACGAAAACAAAGGCGGGCATATCAGTGCCTATCCTTTTTCCTGTGCTCTGCGTGCTGGTGCATCGTACAACTACTTATTGGTCAATGGCGAACGACGTTTGACTGAACGGGAAATGTTACGCCTCCAGGGATTTCCCGACAGTTTCAAAATAGTCCGCGGCTATAGTGCAACCCGCAGATTAGCCGGTAACAGCGTAGCTATTCCCTGCGTCAAAGCAGTGGTCCATGCAGTTTTAGACGCATTGGAGCAGCAGGGGGAAGATCATGGTCAACAACCATACACTACCATCCACCCGCCTGATTTGTGGAAAATTGACCGTGCGAGTGTTTCCAGTTAAACATTGGCTTTCGCAAAGTCTTATGTCGTATGACATAAGACTTTGCGAAAGCCATGCTACATCGTGTGCGGCGTCTGCCGCAGAGATTTCG
>CAYFVX010000209.1:0-7033 GCA_964346425.1 uncultured Chloroflexaceae bacterium
GGGCAGCAGCCGGGCGGGTTTTGCCGCGAAAGAAACGGATAGACGGGCAGATCCCACGGTTACAAACCGCGGCTACGATTCTCAACGGGGTTCTTGCTCTCGAAAAAGTCTCCACATGTGATCCCCGCCGTTCCCCCTGAACCTGTAACAACCTTCCCCCGCCCTTCGTTAGAGTATGGTAGAGCGGATCGCCGCTCACAAACCTTTTGCACACGTAAGGAGAATACCCCTATGTTTCGCTTGCTTACGAACAGATACATCCCGTTCGGCTTGATTCTTGTGTTGCTCGCACTCACCGCCTGGCTATTGCCAGCCGCAGTCAATGCCGAAAAGCACCGTTCACCATCCACGACAGCTTTCCCCCAATCACCAACCATCACAACCACGCCAACCATCACCATCACCCCCGAAAGCGCAACCCTCCAGGATGATACTACCCTCTACCTGCCCATCATCAGCCGCGCTGACACAATTGGCTCTGTACCTACCAATAGCGACCCGCCACAGCCGATTGTCGTGCAACAATCACCCGCCCCCGGCGAAGAACTCGCCCCTGATGGCGCGATTCAACTGGTCTTCGACCGTCCTATGCAACAATCATCTGTTGTATCGGCCTTCCAGATGGTTGCGCTCCCCACCGACGATTTCAATGACGAAGAACCAGCAAGCATGCGCATGCAGCCTGCCAGCAACCCGCCAGATGCAAACCTGAGCGTCAGCGGCAGCTTTACATGGAGCGACGAACGCACCGTTACGTTTCAGCCTGACCAACCGCTCGCCCGCAACAGCAGGTACCACGTCAGCCTGGGAGACGGCGTAGAGGCTGCCGATGGGACCAGTTTCGCCGAGAGCTACGATTTTCGCCTGGCGACGGCTGGCTACCTGGAAGTCTCGAAGGTTGTGCCCGACGGCGGCGCATCGGATATCGCCACCGATTCCACTGTAACTGTCTTTTTCAACCGCCCGGTCATGCCGCTGCAAATGATTGGGCAACAGGACAACGTACCCCACCCGCTGATGTTTGAACCAGCCATAGCCGGCAGCGGCAAATGGCTCAATACCTCCATCTACGTCTTCCAGCCAGCGCAACCCCTGCAACACAGCACCATGTACCAGGCCACGGTTGATGGGGAATTGACCGATGCAACGGGCAATCCTATGCAGGAATCCTATCGCTGGAGCTTTACCACCCGTGTACCGCCAACCGTCGAAGTGCAATCGGTCATCCCCCGCTGGGGGAAAGATTTGGTACCGGTAGACACGACGATACTGGTCAATTTTAGCCAATCAGTCAAGCCAGCTTCGGTACGTCAGGCATTTCAACTCACAACATCTGCGGGCAATCCAGTTGACGGTATCTTAGCAATCGAAGATGACACACTGCGCTTTACGCCCGCTGAAAATCTGGACTTCGACACCACCTACGAGATTACGATTGATGCCGGGGTAGAAAGTGCTGCAGACGGCAGTCCAATGAAGCGGGACTACCGTAGCACGTTTACCACCGTGCCGCTGCCAAAGATTATCCGCACCTTGCCAGCAGATGGTGCGCAGCATGTTTCCCCAGATACCAGTTTTCGCCTCTATTTCAACACACCGATTGACCGCCATACCGTCATGTCACAAATCGAGGTCACACCACCTCTTTCACCCACACAGGTGTATACCTCTTTCAGTTCCTACCGGAATATGTTTCGTCTCTCCTTTGCTATGCGAGCCAATACCTGTTATACCATCACCATCGGGCCAGATATTGCAGACCGCTACGGCAATACGATTGGTCAATCGCTGGAAACACATTTCTGCACTGCGGGCCGCAATCCTTCCAAAGTGTTGCTGAAACCTGGCAAAATCGCCACGTACAGTGCCTACAATCCCTCGTACATACGGGTGCGCACCATTAACTATGCAGAGGTCGAACTGCGGCTCTACCGGCTGCAAGCAAGTTCGCTCCGTCAATCGTATTATTATTACGATCTGCCGGAGGAGAAAACATTGCTGCGAACATGGACTGCGCCAATAGACGCCGCATCTGATACGGAAACGATCACCCGTATACCGCTGGCGGAAGGTGGCGGGAGCCTTGAACCAGGCGTCTATATGGTGGAACTGCTGGACAGCAATAGGTACTATGATGACTACCACATTCTGGTCGTCTCTCCGCTCAACCTGACGCTGAAGGCAAGCAAACGTGATGCGCTGGTCTGGGTCAATGATTTGCAAACCGGTGAACCGGTTGCGGGACTGATGCTAGACATGTATGACAACAAAGGTACTCCGCTGGGAAGTGCCAGAACGAATGATGAAGGCATCGCGATTGCCGAGTTCGACCGCACAGTGGACTATGGAGTGCTTGTGACCGCAGATAAGCCTTTTGCCGCCGCAAGTAAACATTGGCATAATGGGGTACGTGCCAATGATTTCGGCTTGCCACAAGCCGGTAACCTGCCGGACATGACCGCCCATATCTATACCGACCGTCCTATCTATCGGCCCGACCAGACGGTTTTCTTCAAAGGGATTCTGCGGGCAGAAGATGATGTCCAGTTCAGCCTGCCGGCCAGCCTGGGCAGTGTTGAGGTGGTTATAACCACTCCTACTGATGAAGAGGTGCTGCGCGAGACGCTCTCGCTGAGTGCCAATGCCTCGTTTGATGGCAGTCTGGATCTCTCGGAGGAGGCAACCCTCGGTACCTATGCAATTCGCGTTTCAACTGGTGCAACGACCTTTCATTCGCAGTTTGAGGTTGCAGAATACCGCGTGCCAGAATTTGAGGTCAACGTGGAGCCAGACGAAGAAACCATTGTGCTGCGAACGCCAGTGCAGGCAACGGTCGTCGTCTCCTATTTCTTTGGCCTGCCCGTGCAAAATGCAGCAGTGGAATGGAGTGTCAAAGCTACTGATTACCACTTCGCACCCGATTGGGCGCAACGCTATGACTTTGGAACAGATGACAACAATTCCTATTGTCGCTATTGCTGGTGGCGGGAAGCAGAAACGCCTGAAACAATTATGACAGGTGAGGGCAGAACTGATGAGCAGGGACGTCTGCAGATTGAGTTGCCGGCGGTGCTGGAAGATAGCGATGGCATGACTATCACTACCAGCAAACGGCTCATCATTGAAGCTACCGTCACCGGTAATGACAACCAGGTGGTGAGCAATAGCAGCGACGTGACGCTGCACGGGAGTGACATCTACGTCGGGTTGGCAAAGCAGACTCCCATTGGCAAAGCGGGTGAGGTGCAAGGAATAGACCTGCTCACTGTGACGAAAGCAGGTAAGGTTCAGCCAGAGCAGACGGTAGAGGTAGAGGTTTATAAACGGGAATGGGACAACATCTACCTGCCAGAAGAACGACGCTGGACATGGAACAACAAACGCACGCTGATAGCGCAGGAAACAACAACGACCGATGCGCAGGGGCAGGGCAGCATTTCGTTCACTCCGCCGACTGGCGGCTCTTACCTGGTGGTTGCGACAACCAGCGATAGCGGTAATCGTTCGGTTTCGACTTCCATCCGTGTGTGGGTGCGGGGCGATGGCTATTTTTCCTGGCGGTTCGATAACCATGACCGCATCACCCTCATCGCGGATAAACACCATTATCAGGTGGGCGAGACCGCAGAAATTTTCATACCTTCACCTTTCCAGACTGACCACTGGGCACTGGTGACGGTGGAGCGTGGCGGGATACTCAGCCATGAAGTGCTGCGTATGCAGGGCAACAGCGAAGTCTATCGCCTGCCTATCACCGCGGAACATCTGCCGAATATCTACGTATCGGTTGTGCTCTTTAGCCCCCCGACGGATGGTATTTATCGCGCCCCGACGCCGGCGGATTATAAGGTGGGTATTGTGCCACTGACGGTGGATGTTGACCCGAAAGCCTTGCGCGTCAACGTGGAAAGCAATGTGGCGCAGGCGGAGCCAGGCGAGCAGGTGCATTTTACGCTTAAAGTGACCGATCAGGAAGGCAACCCTGTGGCTGCCGAACTCTCGCTTGACCTGGTAGATAAGGCCGTCTTGAGCTTGATGCCACGCATGCCAGACGCCATCCTGGAAGCATTTTATTATAAACGGGCTTTGAGCGTGCTTACCGCCAGTAGCATGGCTATCTCTGGGGACCGCGTGCTGTATGAGGAGGAAGAGGAGGAAGTAGAATATGATGAGGAACCGCCACCAATGTCCGCACCCCAACCAACCGCTTCGCCCACCCCGCAACCAGTTGGCAGCGAACCGGGTGGACCACCTGAAGATGGGGGTGATGGTGGTGGTCGTGAGGAGCAGGATGATGGTGCAGGCTCGCAACCATCTGTCCGCGAAGAATTTGCGGATACGGCCTACTGGAACGCCAATGTCCAGACCGACTTGCAGGGTGAAGCATCCGTGGACGTGACTCTGCCGGATAACCTGACTACCTGGGTGCTGCGTGGCGTTGGTGTGACCAGTGATACAAAGGTAGGCGAGGGCACAACGGAAGTCGTGGCGAACAAGCCGCTGATGATACGACCGGTCGCGCCCCGCTTCTTTGTGGTTGGCGATGAGGCCGAGCTTGCTGCAAATGTGAGCAACCGCACCGAGGAAACCCTGTCCGTTACTGTAACGCTCAAGGCAGAAGGTGTGGATGTTACTTCACCGCTTTCCCAGACTATCGAGGTGCTACCTGGGGGCGAAACGCAGGCGACATGGCAGGTGAGCGTTCCGGATGTTGACAACGTTGATCTGGTGTTTACTGCGACGTCAGGGGCATATAGTGATGCCAGCAAGCCGCGACTGGCAACTGGACCCGATGGTACGCTGCCGGTCTATCGCTATGCTTTGCCGGAAACGGTCAGCACGGCTGGCTTCTTGCCAGACAGAGGCGCACGTACAGAAGTTATTGCCCTGCCGCCACGCCTGGCTATCAATCAGGGAGACCTGACGGTGCGGCTCAACTCCTCGCTGGCATCCAGTATGCTTGACAGTTTGACTTATCTGGATCATTTTCCCTATGAATGTACCGAGCAAACTCTCTCACGATTTTTGCCCAATGTCGTCACCTGGCAGGCACTCAAACGGCTCGGTGTCAATAACCCTGAACTGGAAGAACGACTGCCAGGATTGGTCGAGGAAGGGCTGTCACAACTCTACGAGCGGCAGCGGAGCGACGGGGGCTGGGGCTGGTGGAGCGACTTTTATGCACCTGGCAACTCCTACATCAGTTCCTATGTCGTGTTTGGTTTGCTACAAACCCAGGAGGCAGGATTTGAAGTCCGCCAGGATGTTCTCGATCGTGGTCTGGATTTCCTGCGCGTGTCGCTCAATAGCTCATCTTCCGAGCATAGCCGCTCCTCCGTCAACCGCGATGCGTGGCTTGTTTATGTGCTGGCAGAAGCAGACCAGCCGGTTGATGAACATCTCACCAGGCTGTATGAACAGCGTGAGCGATTGAATTATGCTTCGCGGGCATGGCTGGCAATAGCCCTCAATCGCAGTAATCCAGGCGATGAACGTGTTGAACCCCTGTTGGCAAGCCTGCACGATGCTGCCATCCACACGAATGCTGAGGCATATGTACATTGGGAAGAAGCGTATCACGACTGGCACAACATGGCGACCGACACCCGTTCCACCGCCATCATTCTCTATGCCATGACACAACTCGCCCCGGAAAACCAGCTTAACCCCAATATTGTGCGCTGGCTGATGATGGCTCGCAAAGGAGACTCCTGGGAAACGACGCAGGAAACAGCGTGGTCTGTGATTGCGTTGAGTAGTTGGATGGAGCAAACCGGTGAACTGGCGGCAAACTATGATTACGCCGTCTGGACGACCAGACCGCAAGTGTATGAGGACCGGGAAATCCTCGGCTCCGGTCATATCAACCCGTCTGATATACATAAAACTATTGTTCTGCGCAAACAAATGACCGAAGTGCTCAGTCGCCAGGCAATCTGGCTCTCCGTAGGACGGGGCGAAGGTAATGGGCCACTCTACTATACGGCGCATCTGCGCACTTTCAAGCCCGTAGAAGAAGTCACGGCAATGGAGCGTGGTGTTACCGTACATCGGCGGTATACGCTGGCGAGTTGTGATGAGGGGCCAGCCTGCCCGGAAGTTGACCAGGTGAAACTGGGCGATGTTGTGCGGGTTGAGGTATCGCTGACCGCGCCAGACGACTTGTATTACATCGTGGTAGAAGACCCACTCCCCGCTGGTGCCGAGGTGATTGATACACGCCTGGCAACCACCGGCAGCGATGAAGAAGGTTCAGAATCTAGCGCGAAAAGAGAGACCAGGTGGTGGGGGTACTGGTGGTGGTACTGGCGCTGGTATCAGCATGAAGAATATCGTGATGAAAAGGTCGTGCTGTTTGCAGATCACCTGTATCGTGGGTCATACACCTACAGCTATACCATGCGGGCCACGCTACCCGGCGAATTTCGTGTCATCCCAACCACGGCAAGCGAGATGTACTTCCCGGAAGTCTACGGACGGGGTGACGGGCAGGTGTTTGAAATCGTGCGGTAGGGAATGATACCAGTGATGCGTGATGCGTGATGAGTGGGTGCAATGCGCTTTATCGCACCAGTTTTTTCAACTATTTACGCGAACATGGTATGAAGGAGCATGCGCTTGCGAAACTCCGGGCAGAGCCTCACGCAAAGGCGCAAAGCTGCAAAGGGACGGGCAGGAGATGACGTTTACCAGCAAATTTCCTGCCCCCTGCCTCACATGGGTAGACTTTTTCATCAACCGCTTTGCAAAGCGGTCGAGAGATACCGTCGCAGCGGCTTGGAGCCGCTGGATCCCCCGCCAGGAGATGCTTCCACCGGGCAGCAACCGGGCGGGTTTTGCCGCAAAAGAAACGGAGAGACGGGGAGATTCCGCGGTTAAAAACCGCGGCTACAATTCCCAACGGGGTTCTTGCCACCGAAAAAGTCTCCCCATGTGAGCACCCCTTCCCCCCTTGTGACTCTGATGGGAAACCCCATCTCCTGCCCCGCCCTTTGCGGTTTTGCGCGTGGGCACCTGCCCGGTCTCGAATGCA
>CAYFVX010000210.1:0-3568 GCA_964346425.1 uncultured Chloroflexaceae bacterium
TGCCCGCGGGTTTTTTCTATTTCGTCCCACATGCTCTGGCCGCCCACGCGCGAGCCGTAGCGCACGCCGTCGTAGCGGGTGAGGTTGGAGCTTGCTTCGGCGGTTGCGATGATGTAGTAGCACGGTAGGGCATAGGACGTGTGGGGCAAGGATACGTCAACCAGTTCAGCCCCCTGGTGTTTGAGTCCTTCGATGGCTGCGCGGGTGGTTTGTTCAACGCCTGCTTCCATGCCCTCAACAAAATATTCTTTTGGCACGCCAACGCGAAGCCCACGCAGGTCGCCGGTGAGTGCCTGGGTATAGTCCGGTACTTCGTTCGGCACGCTGGTGCTATCCAGCGGATCGTGACCGGCGATGGTTTGCAACAGGAGCGCAATATCGGCGACCGTCCAGGCAAAGGGGCCTATCTGGTCCAGCGATGAGGCGTAGGCAACCAGACCATAGCGGCTGACCCGCCCGTAGGTTGGTTTGAGACCGGTCACGCCACAGAGCGAAGCAGGCTGGCGGATACTGCCGCCGGTGTCTGTTCCCAGCGAGCCAGGAGTTTCGCAGGCTGCCACCGCTGCTGCACTGCCACCGCTGCTGCCACCCGGCACGCGTTCCAGGTTCCAGGGGTTGCGCGTGGGGTAGAATGCACTGTTTTCATTGCTCGATCCCATGGCAAATTCGTCACAATTCGTTTTACCGAGCAGAATGCTCCCAGCTTCATGCAGACGCACCATGACGGTGGCATCATAGGGCGGCACGAAGTTTTCCAACATGCGTGAACCACAGGTGGTGCGCACATCTCTGGTACAGATAACATCTTTGATAGCAAGCGGGACACCGTGGAGCGGAGACACCACTTTGCCTTGCTTTCGTTGTTCGTCGGCAGTGCGGGCCTGTTGCAGTGCTGTTTCTTCGTCCATAAAGAGAAAGGCTTGCACCTGGGGTTCAACTGTTTTGATATGGTTGAACAGAGCTTCGGTCAGTTCAACCGAGGTTGTTTCCCCCGCTTCTAAAGCGGCTCGTGTCTCTTGTATCGTCAGTTTATGCAATTGCGTCATAAATAGCGTTGCTCAGGGTATTCAATCAGGTTGTTGGTTTTCGTGTATGTTCTTATTTTCACCAGGGCTATTGTACCATAAGCCACGTGGTATCGCTCATTTGCGGGCTAACTGCTGACGCACGAATTGCTCAAATTCTTTTTTCCGATGGGGCGGTACATCTCCACGCGGGATGGCGACCATTTGCCCGTTGGTCATGGAGAAGACGTAGCAGTCGAGCACGACTTTCACTTTGCCGATGTATTCCCATTCCAGATGTCCTTTGCCGGCATTGGTGCTGATGGATATGCCGTCCTCTGTAAATTCATAGGTGGTGGGCAGGAGCAAGGGGTTGTTGCGGTCGCGGCTGGCGCGAAATGCTTCGAATACGCCGAGGGCTATATAGAGCACAAAGGGCATCCATGCGACAAACATGATAATATAAATATCCTGCCAGATGGCCCAGGCAATCAAGCCAGCCGAGGTGAAGGCGTTGAAAAAAAAGGTTGGTTTTTCGATATGGCGTAAAATCGCCAGGCGGAAAAGCTGGTCTTTGTTGAGACGGGCTTTGATGGTCATAGTACAGGTTCCTTCCTGGTGAATGGTTGGTTTCTGTCATTATTCACTATGAGATTCCCAGACATCGCGGAACGAGAATGCTCGTGTGCGATCACGGGTCCGTAGCTTTTGCTCTTTCTGGGTGAAGAAGGGCGGGTCAAGATAAACCAGATCGAATCGCTCGTCTTGCATGTTTTTGAGCACAGCAAGACATTCGTCCTGGTACAGTTCGTAATTACTCATGGTGTTCCCTTTTCAGATGCGATCTTTTCCAGCAAATCTTTCAAGTTTACGTCTGTCTGGTTATAGACATACGACCAGGCATTGTTGCCGTAGTAATACTCCCCCTGCATTCCCGCATAATCCTACCACACTACCGGCACAACGCCGGCACTGAAGCCGGCGGCTCCACCGACCAGTAAGATTTTGTCGCCGCGTTTGATGCGCCCTTCTGCCAGGGCTATGCTGAGGGCTATGGGGATGCTGGCGGCGGCGGTGTTGCCCATGCGATCGAGTGTGACCATGCATCGCTCGAAGGGGTAGCCGGTGGCTTTGCAGATAAGTTCTATGACGCGCAGGGAAACTTGATGGGGGATAACCATTGTCACGTCGCGGCACATGTCCCAGCCGAGTTCTTCCATAACCTGTTGCAGCAGGCGGGGAATGTGTTTTACGGCAAGCGATTGCATTTTTTTGCTTTCGCTCTCAAAGTAGAGTTTGGAGGTGTCCTGGCGCATCAGTGTGCCGCCAGAGAGCATGGTAGAGAGTCGCCACTGGCTGCCATCGGAGAGAAAGCGGCCGGGCAATAGGCCACGCTCATGCTCTTCGGAAGCTTCGATGACACACGCGCCGCCGCCATCGCCCAGCGTCAGGCCGGCAAACTTGAGATAGAGGTCTTTCAAGTCGTGGATGTGCCAGTTGATGCTGGCAGATAATACTTCGCCGGTTGTGACGAGTACCCGTCTGGCACGGCCCGTCTGGATAAATGCGTGGGCAATATCCAGCGCATTCAAAAAGCTGTTGCATGCATTTTTGACATCAAAAACATGGGCGCGATGGCAACCAAGTTTTTCCTGCACGATATTTGCGGTGGCTGGCTCGATGATGTCGTGCGAGGCGGCAGCGAAAATCAACAGGTCAATCTGTGCGGGGTCAAGCTGTGCCTGTTCCAGGGCCAGGTTGCCGGCACTGGTAGCCAGGTCGGAGGAACAGCCTTCAGCGGTATAATAGCGGTGGGAGACACCGCTTAATCGTTCAATTAGACCTTTTGGCAGGCGAAATGTGCCGTTGTTCGTTTGGACACGGGTGGCTATTTCACTGGAGAGGACGGATTCCTCTGGGAGATAGTGACCAACACCGCTGATAATTGCTGTATTCTGGGATAGATGAGTCATTAGAGTTGCTCTCGTGTTTCAAGAAGTTCCCCGTGAAGTGCCCTGGGTGCAGTGAAGGATGGGCAGAACAGGCAAAAACAACCGGGTTATGTCATATTTGTAATACTATGTTCTTTATTTTATCTGGTCTCTTATGTTCTTGCAAGGGAGCGTATGTGCATGCACAGACAGTTCCTTTTGTTCGCTGGCGACTTTGCCACCAACTCAATTGCAGTAGTGGGATCAACAGCGTTCCCTGGCTTTGCAATGGAGTTTGTTGCGTTTTCGACAAAGTCGAAAACGCAACAAACTCCACCAGAATGGGGAGCATGGGGGAACCAGGTTCCCTCATGCTCGCACAGGTGAACCCCCCTCAACAGGTTTCACCTGTTTTTTTGTGCTGCTTGCGCACGGCAAAAACCGCACGCAACCGCGTGCCACAGCTTTCCAATGGGGTGTGTTGGTTTTTCGACGTAGTCGAAAAACCAACACACCCCACCATTATCGGGTTGCGAGGGAACTCCGTTCCCTCGCGCTCCCTTGTGGTGAAACCCATTGAAGGCGTGCCAGCCCATGCTGGTGTAATCAGGGAAAGGTTTTTGCGGGACAACC
>CAYFVX010000210.1:3668-7011 GCA_964346425.1 uncultured Chloroflexaceae bacterium
CTCATCACTCATCACTCGTCACTGGTATCACGCCCGTATCACGACCAGTGTGACGTCGTCGTGGGGTTCGGTACCGTGGGTAAAGGTTTCCATTGCGTTGCGCAGGTGGTGCAACATTGCGTTGGCACTGCTGGTGGGGCCAGTAGCAATAGCCTGCTCCAATCGCTCAAACCCAAACATTTCTTTGTGGTTATTGGTGGCCTCGACGATGCCATCGCTGCACATAATCACCATATTGCCTGGACTGAGTTCCTGCGCGACATGCCGATACTCTGTCTCGGCGGATAAGCCAACGCCCAGCGGCAAGCCGTAGGCTTCAATCCAGGTAATGGTGCCATCTCCGCGACGGAGTATCGGCATAATACAGCCGGCATTAAACGAGCGCAAAATGATGGCTTCATCTGGTGGTTGCCGTTTGATGATTTCAACATACGCCAACGCACAATTCTGGCGGGTGGTCATCGTATAGGGCGATATAGCTTCATCCAGGTCGCTGAGAAACTCGTTCATTGAATATGCCTGCGTCATCAAATCGGTCAGCACTTCGTTGATGGTATACGCCTGGGAAATGATAATTTTAAAGGTTGCCAGGCTCACCGCCATGAGCAGGGCAGCGGGCATGCCTTTACCCGACACATCGCCGACGGCAAACGAGAACCGTTGCTCCTGCGGCGTGTCAAATACGTGGTAGGTGTAAAAATCCCCCCCAACATCGCGGGCTGGCGCACAATAGCACATGACATCCAGTTGGGTCCATTTGGGTTGGGCTGGTGGCAGCAGGTTTTGCTGGATGCGACGGGCAATATGTAGCTCATTTCGTAGCTGGTCGGTAAGTTTTTTCAGGTGGTGATAGGCGGATTGCAGTTCTGCTTCCATCCGTTTGCGTTCGGTTATCTCTTCTTTCACAGCAACGAAATGGGTGATGATACCATCCGAGTTAAAAATGGGGGATATGGAGGCATATTCCCAGAACATCTCGCCATCTTTCTTTTTGTTGTGAAATTCGCCACGCCATTCTTTGCCGGCGGTAACTTTCTCCCACAGGTTTTTATATTCTTCCGGGGAGAGTTCGCCTGATTTCAAAATGCGCGGGTTTTGTCCATAGGCTTCTTCGGTTGTGTAGCCAGTAACCTGGGTAAATTTGGGGTTGACGTACTCGATGTTGCCGAGAATGTCGGTAATAACAATCGAGGCGGGGCTTTGCTCAACGGCACGGTAGAGTTTACGTAGCTCAACCTCTTTTTCTTCCAATTCTTGCACACGTTGCTGAAGGGAGGCGTTCTCTTCACGCAAAAGCTGTACTGTTTCTGCCATATCATTGCTCATAAGCCTTGCTCCATTCAGGATTTGAAACCCGTGCGGGTGCGGCGGGTATTTTTGCGGCTCCGCCACAGGGAAGATGCTTTTCTGCTTCCCTCTTTTGCGAAAAGCGACCAGCGGAATTCGCAAATTGTTCCGCTCCACTCGACTTGAACGTTCAGGTGATTACTATTGTATCATTTTGGTACAATTTCTGGGGTGCGAACATGTTTGATACTTCGTGTATACTGTGGGGATATTCAATCTGCCCGGTCAAACGCGGGAAGCGCAAACTGACTGCTATTTTCTGGATTTTCTGAATTTTCTGGATTGTGTTAAGGATATTTTTATGATGGCAACTATGAAAGACCTTCGTCAGACCCTTGCCCGTATTGATGGGCGAGGATATAAAGCATACAAAGATATCGAGGGGAGCTATGATTTTGATGTTTTTACCCTCGCTATAGACCATGTGCAGGGAGACCCGTTTGCTGCTCCGTCAAAAATACGTATTCGGGTTCCGCAACGTATGGCAAATCTGCCTACACCGCTGTTCAACACACGAGTACGCTGCATTGCCTTTCAGGATTACCTGGGCCGCCTGGTACGGCAGGCTATCCAGCATGTTGCTCAGGGGAGACGTGGTATGGGCAAGAGCGGCCTTATCACGATTGATACCGGCGATCAGGAGGTTTTGCAACGTACTGCGGTTGTTATCAAGCAGCAGTGGATAGAGATTCGTTTGCAGGTTGGGCTGCCGGCCGCCGGGCGCACTGTGCTGGGGCGGCAGGCAGAGGCGATGCTGTGCAATGAGCTGCCACAGATTGTGGACCAGAGCCTGCGCTGGTATAGCGTCCCGCAGGAGGATGCGGAACAGTTTGTGGCATGTGTCGAGAATCAAGAGTTTATGCGTGCGCAGTTGGAGAAAATGGGCCTGGTCGCTTTTATTGCGGAGGGTTCTATTTTGCCGCGGCAAAGTGGTGCGAGTGATTTGCCGCTTTCTTCAGATGCGATACCGTTTCAGACGCCGGAATCGTTGCGTGTGACGCTTTCGCTTGCCAACCCGATGTCTCATCGTTCGCGTACCGATAGTATTTCTGGGATGGGTATTCCCAAAGGGGTGACGCTGATTGTCGGCGGGGGCTATCATGGCAAGTCAACGGTGTTGCATGCGCTGGAACGGAGCGTTTATCCGCATATTCCTGGCGATGGGCGCGAGTATATTGTTACTTGCCGCGATGCGGTGAAGATACGGGCTGAGGATGGTCGTCGGGTGGAGAAGGTAGATATCAGTCCGTTTATCAGCAATCTGCCTTATGGTCGTAGCACGAAAGCTTTTTCAAGCGAGGATGCCAGTGGCAGCACCAGTCAGGCGGCCAATATTGTGGAAGCTCTGGAAGTTGGGGCGCAGGTGTTGCTGGTGGATGAGGATACTTCGGCGACGAACTTTATGGTGCGGGATGCGCGGATGCAGTCGCTGGTGCATAAAAATCACGAGCCGATTACGCCGTTTCTGGACCGGGTGCGCGAGTTGTATGACAAGATGGGTGTTTCGACGGTGCTGGTGATGGGTGGTTCTGGTGATTATTTTGATTATGCGGATACGGTGATTATGATGCGTGATTATTTGCCGTATAACGTGACGGAGGAGGCGCGGCAGATTGCTTCTTCATTCCCGACACACCGCACGCGAGAAACGCCTATGTCGTTGACGCATATTACTGAGCGTATTCCGGTTGCTGAGAGTTTTAATCCGTCTCGCGGCAAGCGGGATGTCAAGATAGATGCCAAAGCACCTGATTTGATTGTGTTTGGCACGGAGCCGATTGAGTTGCGTTGTGTGGAGCAATTGGCAGACTTGAGCCAGACACGGGCGGTTGGACATGCTATTCATCTGGCGGCGGAGCGTTTTATGGATGGGAAGGCAACATTGCGCGAGGTTGTGCAGCAAGTTGAAGCTTTTTTTGATGAGCATGGGTTGGATGCGCTCGATCCGTTTCATCACAATGAGCATCATCCGGGGAATTTTGCGCGTCCGCGTTCT
>CAYFVX010000211.1:0-6998 GCA_964346425.1 uncultured Chloroflexaceae bacterium
GGCGTTCTTGGCGTCCTGGCGGTTTCTCTCACTCTTCAAACGTATCTGGTATCATAGTGCCACAATAAGCAAGACAGCGATGACAACAATACAGACCAGCACCACCACAAAGCGTATCCACGAGTGCCTTGCGGCCTGTCGAGTCTGCTGGCTGTGCTTCTCCCTGAAGCTCTGTTTCAGGTCTTTGAGTGCTTGCTCTTGCTCATGGTTTTTCATAGATTGTCGCATCATAAAGGTTTGTTTTCTCCCGCATGCTCAGCAACACGACGATTGGTCTGCTCCGTGTTGCTGCATTTGCCTCTGTGATTCTGAACGTTGCAGGGAGGAGGAATTTTCAAAAGAGCAATCCGTTATCCCCGCGCAAAAGTGGTACAATGAACACGACAATATTCTCGTGGAGCCGGTCTACGGTCTGCCATCCACGGCCCACATCAATCGGAACACAACAATGTATACACGATGGGAAGAACGTTTCGCCGCCTTTCTTTTGCAAAATCCAGAACCCACTGACGCAGCCCACGATATAATGCATGTGCGGCGGGTAGTGGCAACCGCCAAACAGTTGGCGGTGATAGAGGAAGCGTGCCTGGAGGTCGTTGTACCGGCCGCCTGGCTGCACGATTGTGTGACGGTCCCCAAACATTCTCCGCAACGCAGCCAGGCATCACGCAAAGCCGCGCATGTCGCTGTGCTGGTTTTGCGCGAATGGTGCTATCCAGAGCAATATATCGCGGATATACACCATGCTATCGAGGCGCATAGCTTTTCGGCCCGCATACCGCCGCGTACACTGGAAGCAAAGGTGGTGCAGGATGCCGACCGACTGGATGCGATAGGGGCTATCGGCATAGCACGTTGCCTGATGCTCGGGGGCATGATGGGCAAACCGTTGTATCATGCAACGCAGCCCTTCCCCACCATCCGCCAGCCAGATGATACCAGTTATGTGCTGGACCATTTCTACGCCAAACTGTTGCAGATTGCCGAGAGCATGCAAACGCACGCCGGCCGCGATGAAGCGCAGCGGCGCACCATATTTATGCAAGAGTTTTTACAGCAGTTGGCCGAGGATATAGGGAGAGAGGAATAGAAATACCATGCACCATCTCGACCATCTGGAACACGCCGCACGCGAAGCGGCAAAACAGAGCTACGCCCCCTACAGCAACTTCCCGGTCGGGGCAGCGGTACTGACCGAGCGCGGCGATATTTTCACCGGCTGCAACGTGGAAAATGCCTCGTTTGGCCTGACCAACTGTGCCGAACGGACGGCAGTATTTCGTGCGGTAGCACAGGGACACCGCAGCATTCTCGCCGTGGTGGTCTATACCCCCACGCAGCAGGCGACGACGCCCTGTGGAGCCTGCCGCCAGGTGCTCAACGAATTTGGCCCCACCGCGACAGTGGTGTGCATCTGCGATAGTGAGCATCGCATTGAGACCACGCTGGACAAGCTGTTGCCGGGCGCGTTTGGCCCCGCCAACCTTGCGTGAACCCCCATGTTTGTCTGATGAATGAGATGAAACGCAGAGACGCAGAGGCGCAGAGGGGCAGAGGGGGCAGAGGGGGCAGAGATGCAAAGAGCAAAACAGGACAATCTCTGTTCATTGGGATGTACGGTATTCCCCGACTCCTGACCGGACCTTTGCGTCTTTGCGCCTTTGCGCGAGGCCCTGCCCGGACGTTACCAACAGATTCTTCGTATGAAGGGAGAGAACCATGAGCGACGAGCGTGTACAACGTAAATACCATATCGGCTTCAGCCAGGATGACCTGGGCGAGCAGCCACCGACCCTCGCCATCCTCAGCGGCGACCCGGAGCGTGCCCGCCGTATCGCGCAGGAGACTGCTGGCGTTACATACGAAAAGCTCCTCTCAGAGCATCGTGGCTTGCATAGCTATCTCGCCACGCTCCCGAATGGACGCCGCGTGATTTCCTCCACCAGCGGCATGGGCGCACCATCTTTGAGCATTGTTGTCAATGAACTGGTGGGCGTGGGCATCCGCCAGATTATTCGCGTGGGAACCAGCGGCTCCATCCAGCCCGATGTGCGGGCTGGCAGTGTGGTTATCTCACGGGCTGCGCTCTGCCGCCAGGGAGCCGCCGAGGATATCGCACCGCTGGCCTATCCTGCCAGTGCCAACCCGTTCCTGACGGTTGCGCTGGTCGAAGCAGCGCAGCATTTGCAGGTAGACTGGCATTGTGGCGTGACGGCTTCGGTGGACACCTTCTATGAAGGGCAGGAGCGCATGGAATCCTCCGCCAACAAGCATCTCCTGCGCTGGTTGCAAGGCATCACCGAAGAATATCGCCACCTGAATATCCTGAATTATGAGATGGAAAGCGGCACCCTGTTCAAGCTCGGTGGCGTCTATGGCTTTGCGGCCGCCTGTGTGTGTGCAGTCGTTGCTGACCGTTCGATGGGGGAAGATGTGCTGCAAGACCGCAAACAGCAAGCCGAGACGGATGCGATAGCTGTGGCATTGCGGGCGGCCACACAGCTTGATGAGCGGTATATGCAGGCGAAGTACTGGCGGTGAGGAGGTGAGGGGGTGAGGAAGCAGGAGGGCGGAGATTTTTGTGGTATGTGAAACACAGGCGAAAGGTACTATAATGCGCATGGGGAAGGGGTGACGGAAGCCCCTCTCCCTGGATGGGAGAGGGGTTGGGGAGAGGGTGAAAGCGCGTTGGAATACCCGTTAGGTTGACGCATATGGGGTATAGCCCCCCCATACACACCACACACCACACGCCACACATCACTTCAGCGCAGGTGCATAAATCCGCCGCCGAGAGCCTGATGCGCATTACCAATAACCACAAACGCATGATTATCTACCGTCGCAACGATCTGGCGCATCTCATTGACTTGCGACCGGTATATTGTGCAGTACACCATTGAGCGCGTCTTCCCCGTGTAGCTGCCGGTGATGCTCCAATGGCTGGCCCCGCGATCCAACCCAAGCATGAGCGCATTGGCAACATCCTGCGGCTTGTCTGTTACAATGGTTGCGGTGCGCACAAAGCTTGGTCCCTCCATCACAAAATCAGACGCCAACCCCGTAACGAACAGCGTGAGCAATGCGTGCAACGCACTTTCCCAGCCAAACACCAGCCCCGAAACAAAAATAATCAAGCCATCGCTGTAGAGATACGACTGGCTGAGCGGAAAACCGGTTTTTATCTGGATGATACGCCCAATAATGCTGGTGCCGCCAATTGCTGCCCCGGCGCGGTGGATGAGGCCATTGCCAATACCAAAAATCAAACCAGCATAAATAGCACTCAGCAGCATATCTTCCGTCACCGGGTATTGCTGCATAAATTGCGGTATCCAGATGATGAACAGATTGGAAGAAATAGAAAACGTGAAAACTGATACAATGGTGTAAAAGAGAAATTTCCAGCGTCCAAGATGGAAGAAACCCAGGATCAGGATGGGCACATTCATAATCAGGTACAGGGTTCCCTGATTCCAGCCGGTGAAATTGTTGATGATGATCGCAATACCGCTGACACCGCCGGCTGCGATGTTGTAGGGTACCTGGAAAAGGCTGAATCCCAGGGCGGCGATGAATGCCCCTGTGACAATCACGAACAATCGTCGGATACTCCACCAGAGATTGTAGAAAGGGACATTGTCGAGCAAGGCACGAATGCGAATGTCGGTATGTTTTTTCATGAGACGAAAAACTCCTTATTTATACACATGAACAACTTGACCAGATAATCAGTCGTATCATATGATAAAGTATCTTTGAGGGTAGTGTGCTTTCAGGTGTTTTTTGTATTTTTAACTGGCAAAATATTCGGAATAGCGTTTTTCAGAAATCTCAACTGTTTCTCGATTGTATCTTGCCTTCCGAGAACTTGTGGGGGCTTTTATCATATATGCAATGCCTCCCAATGTTTTTTGCACATTTAGCAGTCCTGGTTCAAATGTAAAACAAACTCATTGTATCAGGCTTGTGGAAGAGCTAATGCTGAATTTCATTTACAACTCAGATCGGACTGCTATTGTTTGTTACTCGATAGTTTCATGATATGTCAAGAGGGAATGATGACGCGTCGGACAAACAAGGCGACCTCTTCCGGGCAAGAATTGGATGCCGCAAACGCTTATGCAGCGGTTACCTGTGATATTCTTCGGCAGCAAGTCCAGCGATACAAGCGATTGCTTGAGACAGTGACCAACTATGTCTATATGGTTGAGCTAAAGGATGGGCTACCAGTGAGCACCTTCAATCGCTTGTTGTTTGCACGTGAGACCCGCTTGTGGGGTATGGATGCCGTTGTGGTTGCCAGCGGAGCGGATGCCCTGGAGTTGTTGCATCTGGGCGAACAGTTTGATTTGATCGTGCTGGATATGCATATGCCCGACATGGATGGTCTGATGTTGGCGGATGAAATCCGCAAATATCAGACCGTCAGATCGGATGAAAGGGGGATGATTGCGCTTTCAATGCCGCAATTGCCTATCCTGATGTATACCTCTATTGTGCTCAAATCTGAAGCCATGCGCAAGGCAAAAGGCAATATTACTGCCTTTCTCACTAAACCTATCAAGCCACTAGTACTGCGCGATATGCTTATCCAGCTCTGTGAAGGCTCAAAAGATGAACCAGCAACTATGGTTCTGTCATCCCAGGATAGCGTGTTGGCCCAACAGCATCCATTGCGTATTTTGCTGGCTGAAGACAATCTGGTCAATCAAAAAGTTGTGCTGGGGATGCTGGAAAAGCTGGGCTACCGGGCAGATGTGGTAGGGAATGGGCGCGAAGCTTTGCAGGCGGTGGTTCGTCAACCCTATGATGTGGTCTTGATGGATATGATGATGCCAGAAATGGATGGGATGCAGGCAATCCGTCATATGCGTGAGATCTTCCCCGCATCCCATCATCCCTGGATTATTGCAATGACTGGGCAGGCACTACCGGGTGATCGGGAACGTTTGTTAGAGAATGGAATGGATGACTATGTCAGCAAGCCGGTGCGTGTTGAGGAACTGATGTGCGCATTGCGAAATGTCGGGAAGCAAACGAGTAATGGGGTATTGAATCAAGCGATCAACCAGCCAGCGTCTTCAAGCGTTCCTGTTGTGTTGCACGCTTCTACAGACCCGTTCGAACCTGCTCTCCTCTCGTTTGATGATTCGGTGTTGGAGCAATTTCGCATGCTGGCTGGAGAAACGGGAGAGGCCCTGGTTCGGGAATTGATAGACCTGTTTCTCAAAGAAACTCCTGACTTGATAGCAGGCATGCAACAGTCCCTGACCAACCATGATGTAGAAAGCTGGACGCGAGCAACCCACTCGCTGAAATCGAGCAGTGCGCAACTGGGAGCGTTGAAACTCTCGGCTCTGTGCAAAGAAAGTGAAACGATCGGTCGGGAAGGACACGCAACCAACCTGACAGAAAAACTTGCACATATTGAAGCGGAATTTGAACAGGTACGCGAATCCCTTGTTTTTCACCAGCGGTATGGAGTATAATGCTTGCACATAGCAGAAAAGAGAGAGCAGGTTGTCTGTAGGAATGCAATACAGAAAAATGCTGACCAACAATGTCCAGGTTACTCAAGACCATCGCCAGTTATGTCCCTGCCCTGATTATTCGGGCTGCCAGCAATGACCCCGCTCCTCCCTCGGCTCCCTCCTGTGAATATGGCTCTGCCGCGGTCTTCTTTGCCGATCTCTCCGGATTTACTGCCCTGACCGAGTATCTCGTTCAGCAGGGACCGGCGGGGGTGGAAGAACTGTCCATTATCCTGAATGCCTACTTCGGACAGTTGATAGATATGGTTATCGCGCATGGGGGAGATATTGTTGAGTTCACCGGGGATGGAATTCTTGCGCTCTGGCTTACCACCGCTACAAATGAAGATCTGGCAACGGTAACATACCGTGCCGCGCAGTGTGGGTTAGCAGCCCAGCACATGCTTCAGGGGCAAGAATCGTTTGATGGTGTCTCCCTCTCCCTGCGTGTTGGTATTGGGGCTGGGAATGTTTTGCTTGCCACGATCGGCGGGTTGCTTGGTCGGTGGGAACTGCTCGTGGCTGGCGACCCGGTGACGCAGGCAAGTCTTGCTCAGGAAAAAGCACCACCGGGGCGAGTTGTGCTGTCAGCGCGTTCGTGGGAGCTGGTGCAACACTGGTGTATTGGGTATCCACTGGAAAATACTCATCCCCAACCCTTGCAACATGATGCAGAAAATGCACAGCATCCCCCGTTAGCGATGCCGGTGACAAAACTGGCATTGTCAGTCGGGGCTTCTTCCTCTTCCACGGTCAACCAAACAGATTTACATATTTTCCAATCCACGGGTATTGCCCACCATGCGGCAATCCACCAACAACAGCACGATGATACGACCCGCCAGTCATTTGATGTCTGCACACTCAATGAGATATGCCTGGAAGATGTCCGCCGATATGTTTCGCCCATTTCCCTCCCCTATGTTCCACTCCGGCCAGAGATGGAGCCAGCATTGCGCGGACATTTGCCAGGAGCACTGCTGGCACGGCTCGATGCCGGGCAAACAGATTGGATAGCCGAACTGCGTCGTGTGACCATCCTGTTTGTCAACGTTACCGGTATAGACTATCAGGCGGCAAAAGTCTTGGACACGCTCCAGAAGAGCATGGAAACTATCCAGAGTGTCTTGTATCACTATGAAGGCAGTCTCAACCAGTTCATCGTAGATGACAAAGGAACGTTGTTGATATTGGCACTGGGGTTGCCTCCACTGACGCATGAAGATGATGCAGGACGGGGCGTCTCGCTTGCGCTGGATATTCAAGCAGCCATCAGTCACCTTGAGTTGCAATGTGCCATTGGCATAACAACAGGGCGGATATTCTGTGGCAGGCGCGGCAGTACGCAGCGCAGTGATTACGCTATGATCGGTGATGTGATGAACCTGGCGGCACGATTGATGATGAAAGCCCTGCCGCATGATATTCTCTGTGATGAAGCCACGTATCATGCGGCGCATACCC
>CAYFVX010000212.1:0-6958 GCA_964346425.1 uncultured Chloroflexaceae bacterium
AAAGGGCGCAAAGTCCGGACATCCGGGCAAAGATTCGGGCAGTTGTTTTTCATTCTTCATC
This sequence comes from uncultured Chloroflexaceae bacterium, assembly GCA_964346425.1. Taxonomy (GTDB): domain Bacteria; phylum Chloroflexota; class Chloroflexia; order Chloroflexales; family Chloroflexaceae; genus JAAUSY01. The sequence continues at coordinate 62 of CAYFVX010000212.1, forward strand.
CAAACCTGGTAAGAGTTCTGAGAGCACAGGCGGTATCAGGCTCTCTGTTTGCTGACGGTATACCTGTGCTCACCGTGTTTGTTCCAGGAGGTTTCCACTTTCATTGGTGGTAGAGAGTGCATGGTGTTTTCTCCATCTGCTCTCTTGCTCTAGTATACCGCAAGGTTGTGAAGAGGGTGTGAATCTGGTATAAAAAAGTCTGCTCGGTGCGATGGTGCGATGGTGCGATGGTGCGTCAGACCGCTTTGCGCTCAAAAAACTTCACCACCTCGCGTGATATGGCGTTGAGCAGGGCAAGTTCTCGTTCGTTGGGGACAGCACGATGCGTGAGCATACGTAGCGTGTGCATCGTTTGTTGTGCGTCGCCGCTTTTGAAAAACTCTATCGTCCTGAGTGCCTGTTCTAGCGTTGCAAACAGGGTTTCGCGTTGGGCCTGGGTAGGGGGGGGATGTTCAGCAGCGAGATGTGTTTCTGTCGAAGCAGGTATGTCCATTGCCATGCGGAGTTCGTAGAGTAGCAACAGCACGGCGTGACTCAGGTTGAGCGAGGGGTAATCGGGGTTGGTTGGCAGGCAGAGGAGTTGCTGGCAGCGGTCCAGTGCGTTGTTGTCGAGTCCATTATCTTCTGGCCCAAAAAGGATGCCCACCAGTTGGGGCGGCGAAGCGTGTGCCTGTTGCGCCAGTTCGCCAGCCATCGTGCGCAAGTCGTGTCGTATTGGGTGGTCGCTTCGCGGTCGTGCGGTGGTTCCGACGACGTAGTGGATATCTGCCAGCGCAGAGTCGAGGTCCGCGTAGCACTGGATGGTGGTGAGCACGTCTTCGCAGCGATGCGCGATGCCTGTGATGTCGGCGGGGTCAAATGGTGCGGGCGAAACCAGCCGTAGGGCAGAGAACCCCATATTTTTCATTGCCCGCACCACGCCGCCGATGTTGGGAACGTTACGCGGATGGTTGAGAATAACAATCAGGTGTTCCGCGGAACACCTGGCTTTCTCATGTTTGTCCGCCGACTTGTTCAATCTGTTCGCGTGCCTTTTTGGTCAAACGTTCAAGCTCACGATTGACCACTACCTGCCATTCTTCGGCTTCGTTATCTTCGAGTGCCCCTCCGCCGTATTTTAGCTCCATGGCGAGGTCCCATCCGCGTTTGCGGGCAAAATTTTCTAGTTCCTCCTGACGGCTGGGCACCCAGCGGCGTTTGATAAAGTGCTTGAATGCTCGTTCCATGCGTTTGGAGCCGTCAGGATTAAGGGATGGTAATGCGAACCATTCGTCATTATCTTTGGGATCGGGTTGGGAGGCACTGCTAAAGTAGATTTCTTGATGGGTTACAGAGTAACGATACTCACCAGGTCCATCATATTTTGCTGGATTACCGGCAATTGCGCCTGTCAACATGCGATCAGTCAATGTCATGGCACTATCCTCATTGATGGTCGTCACACTTTCGCTGTTTCTTTCGACATTTCTATTGTAGAGCAGAGTGGAGAGTTATGCAAGCAACATTGCACCAGCCGGAAAAAGATTTCAGGGGGCGTATCACGCAATGGGTGTCACTCATCTCAATGGGGTTCACCTGCGGGAGTGTGAGAGAACCAGGTTCCCTCACGCCCCCCCCCACTGCTCACATGTGGAGACTTTTTTGGCGACCGCTTTGCAAAGCGGTTGAAGGATGTCGTAGCAGCGGCTTGTAGCCGCTGTCGCCACGATTCATGTGATGTTCCTCTCCGACAAGGAATGTGGCTTGCAGACGCGGAAGAAACGTCACATGGGGGCAAATTCCGCGGTTAAAAACCGCGGCTACGATTCCCAACGGGGTTTTTGCCCCCGAAAAGTCTCCACATGTGAGCCCCCCCACTGAGGGGCTCACATGTGAAAGGTCTTATCGCTTCAGTGGGTGGCACCCATGGGGAGTGTGAGGGAACAGCGTTCCATACGCATGAAGCTACCGTATTTTCGCGCAGATAAGTGACCGCTTGCTCGCTGGCGGCTTCGCCGCAAACCAATACCCCTCCAAAATTCTGTACAATTACCACTTTAATGGTTGTGGGATGTGTGCTACAATTGAAAGAAGTGGGAGATGTCAGGATAACCGGGTACGTGAGGAGATACTCTAGGAAGGAGGCGGCAAATGAGTGAGCAAGTTTCTTTGAAGCCGGTGGATGGGGTTGACGTAACTATTCTGGTGGACAATACGATGGATGTGCTGTTGCCTGGCAATGAGGTCGCGCATCGTGCGCCTATTCGTTCGACCACGTTTGAGAATCCCCCGTTGCTGGCGGAGCATGGCTACTCCCTGTTGTTGACTATTCACCATGAGGGCCGCTCCGAGTCTATCCTGTATGATGCAGGGCTTGGTGAGAATACTGCCGTGCATAATATGGATGTGCTGGGCGTTCAGATGAATGATTTGCGGGCGATTGTGTTGTCGCATGGGCATACCGACCATCACGGTGGGCTGAAGCGTGTGCTGCAACGTGTTGGCAAGCAAAATCTGCCGCTGGTCCTGCACCCGGATGTCTGGCTTGATCGGAAAGGAACGTTTGGCGATGGTGGGGAATTGCATCTTCCCCCGCCCAGTCGGGCAGACCTTGAGCAAGAGGGTGTTGAGATAGTGGAACAGCGTGATCCCTCGCTGTTGCTGGATGAAATGGTACTGGTGACCGGTCAGGTGGAGCGCACGACTGACTTTGAGAAGGGGGTTCCAACCCATCTGGCCCGCAGCGGCGAAGAGTGGCAGCCAGACCCGTGGGTATGGGATGATCAGGCAATTATGATCCATGTCAAAGATAAAGGTCTGGTCGTGTTGTCCGGTTGTAGCCATTCGGGTATTGTCAATGTGCTGCGCTATGGTAAGCATCTGACGGGTATTGAGCATGTGCATGGGGTTGTTGGTGGCTTCCATCTGTCCGGCGGCTTTTATGAGCAGGTTATTCCGCCAACGGTGGATGCGCTGGCCGAGATGCAGCCGGATGTGATTGTGCCGGGCCATTGCACCGGCTGGAAAGCTATCCACGCGATTGCACAGCGGATGCCGCAAGCGTATGTGCAAACTTGCGTGGGCACGCGTCTGCACTTTGAGCACATGCGTAACCTGTTCGTTTGATTACTTGTTAAACGCAGAGACGCAGAGATGCAGAGATGCAAAGTAAACGGTGTTCATCTGTTTGTCTGGGAAACCATGCGCAGTGCGTATGACGAAAGGTACGTGAACGAACGTAGTGTGTTATAAATCTTGAAGCAGGTGGGGAGCGTGATGCTCCCCGCCGCGAACTCGCTCGGTTATGCCTGTTCATCTCCCTGATATGGCACTGGTGCTGCTGATAGGCGTTTCTGGCTCTGGGAAGTCTACGTTTGCGCGGCAGCATTTCAAGCCAACAGAAATTGTGTCTTCGGATGGATGTCGCGCTCTGGTTGCGGATGATGAAGCCAATCAGAGCGCGACCGAAGACGCCTTTGCTCTCCTCCACTTTATCACCTCAAAGCGGCTCGCCAGGGGACGTGTCACTGTGATAGACGCGACCAATGTGCAACCATCTGCGCGGGAGCCGCTGCTCAATCTGGCGCACCAGTTTCATGTTTTGCCAGTTGCGTTCGTTTTTGACCTGCCGGAAGTGCTCTGTCAGGAGCGCAATAGCCAGCGGGAGCGGGTGGTGCCCGCCGATATCATCAGCAGACAGCAGCAGGATTTGCAGCAATCTCTTCCCGAACTGAAACGCGAGGGGTTTCGGATGGTGTATGTGTTTTCTTCGCCGGAAGAGATAGCCCATGTGACTATTCGGCGGCGGCGGTTGTGGTGCAATCGCAAGTGGGAGCATGGGCCTTTTGATAGTATCGGGCCGGTGCATGGGTGTTTCGCGACGCTCCAGATGTTGCTTGAGCGGCTTGGTTACCGCGTGGTGGAGCAGGGGCGGGGTGGTAAGGGCAGGCGACGTTTTACCGTAGGCCATCCTGATGGGCGGAAGGTGTTGTTTGTGGGTGATATGGTGGGCAATGGGCCTGCGTCACCACAGGTGTTGCGGCTGGTGATGGATATGGTTGAGGATGGTGTGGCTCTGGCAGTGTCGGGGGACCAGGAGGACTATCTGTTACAGCAGTTGCGGCAACGCAAGCCGGGCAGGCAAGGACCATCTGCTGTCCACGTCTGGCTGGAGGGTGAGCGGCCGGCTTTTTGCGAGCGGGTGGAGCGGTTCCTCAAAGGGTTGATGGGGCATTATGTGCTGGATAGCGGGCGGTTGGTGGTGGCGCATGCGGGGATGCCCCGCGCGATGCAGGGGCGTGTGTCGGATCGGGTAGATAATTTTGCCCGCTATGGGGTCGCTACGGGCAAACCATCGCGCCAGGACCGCTCGCCGCAGCCGGAGTGGGTGCAGAACTATCGCGGCAAGGCCCTGGTGGTGTATGGGAACACGGCGGTTGATGAGCCGTTGTGGTGCAATAATACGGTCAACATTGAGACGGGGGCCTGTGGCATTGGGATGCGGTTGTCGGCGTTGCGCTATCCGGAGCAGGAGGTGGTGTGGGTGGCGGGAGTGTAACGATCTGACTGTGCTATAATGCAAAGCAGTTCTGGCAGAATGATAATGGTGAATCGGTTGGGTGAAGAACTGGTAATGCGTCGCCTGAAAGTCAGTCGACACTTCAACATCCAGTCAATGGCCCGATGCGCGTCTTTCAATGCCCGGATGGGCAGGAGCGTGTGTTTAGCTGGCACCTGAGGATGCCTTCTGGCTGGCGTCTGCATTTTTATCCTGATGAGGCACGACGGGTCATTATTGTGGGGTATATTGGTCCGCATCTGCCGACGGTGAGGCATCATGATTAGCGGGGGATGGTACTAACAGGTGTCATTTGAAGAATGGGAAGCAGTAGGGGTTTGCCGCTGGCAAACCCCACCGTTTCTTGCCCCCCCACTCACCTATGGTTGTCTATCTTCTCAAATGTCCCGCCAAATACCAGGTCGCGCACGAAGTCGGATGAGAGAAATTCGTGCGGGAAGCCGTAGCTGATGGCACTGACTTCGTTCAGTTTTGCCATATGTTCGTCTGTCAGGTGGTAGCTCAGGCAGCCCAGGTTGTCTTTTGCCTGCGCTTCGGTGCGGGCACCGATGAGTGGCACCATCACGCCCGGCTGCTGCCGCACCCAGTTGAGCGCAACTTGCGATGGCGTGCAGCCGATGTCTTCGGCTATGTTGACGACCTCTTCGGCAACCGCCAGGGCTTGCTCGGAGACTCCCCCCATCATCGAGGCACGGCCCTGTTCGCCATCACCGGGCTTGTTGTATTTGCCCGTCAGTACACCGGACCCCAGCGTGCCCCATGGGGTGATGCCCAGGTCCAGGGCTTTTGCCATTGGGAGCAGTTCGCGCTCCACATCACGCTGGACCAGGCTGTAGGGTACTTGTAGCCCGACGAAGGGCGACCAACCGCGCAGCTCGGCCAGCATGTTTGCCCGTGAGACAATCCAGGCGGGCGTGTCGGAGATGCCGACGTAGAGTATTTTGCCCGCGCGTATCATATCGTCCAGCGCACGCATGACTTCTTCCATGGGCGTCATGCCATCCCAGGCATGCACCCAGTAGAGGTCTATGTAGTCGGTGTTGAGCCGTTTGAGGCTGGCGTCGAGTGCCTGCACCATGTTTTTGCGGTGGTTGCCGCAGGCATTCGGGTCGTCGCGGCGCATGAAGAGGGTGTATTTGGTTGCCAGCACGAAAGCGTCGCGGTTCTCGGCAATAAACTCGCCCACGTAGTGTTCGCTGGTGCCCTCGGTGTAGCGGTTGGCGGTGTCTATGAAGTTGCCGCCAGCCTCGACAAAGGCATCAAAAATGCGGTGGCTTTCTTCTTTCGAGGCTCCCCACCCCCACTCTTCACCAAAGGTCATCGTGCCGAGTCCAAGCTCGGAAACACGCAAGCCACTTTTGCCCAGGAGTTTGTAGCGCATGGTTTTTGTCTCCTTTCACGCTTTGGTTTTTACCTATTGACTAGTGGTATGAACAATGGATAGATTGTTCCCGCGGTCGTTTCTAGTTCAAATTCTGCCTGCTGGCCTGTTTCGTTGTCTTTTTCGGCAATGGTTATGGTCACCGTGTCAGATTCGCCCGATTGCGCAGTTGGCGGGACTTCGACCCGTGCCAGCACGTTTACCTGTTCACCTGGATTCAATGGTAACTCAATGGGGTCAATGGCGGTAAGAGCGTGGCTGGCGGTCCATACTCGTTCTAAAGTAACGTCCCATGTATTGCCTTCCCCATTCACTACAAAGGTGATATTCATACGTTGCGTGTTGGTAATGCTCAGGGAGTAGATGGCCTGACTACCCGGCTCACTGGTGTGTGTCTGGTCGGCAAAGTGTACTACTTCTGGGTTTTCTTTTTCAAGATCATCACCGATGGTACTGCCAGTGTCTTCATTGAAGATAGTGGTCAATATGGCTTTTGCCTGCTGGGTGGGGTCACCCTGCGAGGTGGCGGTAAGGGTTGTAATATCTGAATCGCCAGCCGCTCCGCTGTCAGGGGTCCTCACATATACTTGTATGCTGGCACTGGCACCGCTTTCGAGGGGGCCGATCGTACTGGTTTCCAGCGTTGTTTGCCATTCATTTCCTGCGAGCGTCAGGTCAAAGGTATCGGCCTGGGTACCGATATTGGTGAGTTGCAGGGTATAGGTGATGGTGGTGCTGGCTCCTGCTGATTCTGATGGTCGGGATGGGTCAATCGTTATGCCATAGGGTTCTCCTGTCTCTACGCTCAAAACAGTGGTCAGGCTTGCCTGGGCTTGCTGAGTGGGGTCGCCCTGCGAGGTGGCGGTGAGAGTTGCGATATCCTGGTCACCGTTCGTTCCACTGTCTGGCAGGGTAACGGTTACCTCGATTGTGGTGCTGGCTCCGCAATCGAGGTAAC
>CAYFVX010000213.1:0-6955 GCA_964346425.1 uncultured Chloroflexaceae bacterium
TACCTGATAACCAATCCCCCCTTTACCATCAGAGTCCACAAGGGGGGAAGGGGTGCTCACATGTGGAGACTTTTTTGTCAACCGCTTTGTAAAGCGGTCGAGGAGATACCGTCGCAGCGGCTTGGAGCCGCTGGATATCCCCCAGGTGATGCATCCACGGCGCAGCAGCCGGGCGGGTTTTGCGGCAAAAGAAACGGTCGTATGGGCAGATACAGCGGTTACAAACCGCTGCGACGATTCCCCACGGGGTTCTTGCAAGCGAAAAATCTCTCCACATGTGAGGACCCCAGAACCCCGACCCCAGACTACCCTCCCTGTTTTTCCAGTATGCTTCGTGTGGTAAACTATGCTATAGTACTTTTAAACGAGAGAAATAGTGGGGAGACTCCCCAACCTGGCAACATCTGTCACACCCGTTCAAGGTTGCCAGACTTTTGGAGAAGCAGTATTATGAGAGCCATACACTATGCAGGCTCGCGCAGAACGTGAAATGTATGACACAACACCGGCAGATAACCAGACTGTTCCTGTTCCTATTGTTGCTCTTGATGTGTATCACAACAGCACCTGCTCAGGCACAGGAACGCGGGAAAATCTATAAAATACGCATAGAGGGTGTTGTCACGAATGTGACGACCGGGTATATGGAACGTGCGCTCCGCGTGGCGGAAGCCGGCAATGCCACCGCCTTGATTATTGAGTTGAGCAGCGAAGGGGCAGTTCTGCGGCATATCCGCCCGATGGCGGTCAAACTGGCAGAAGCCACCGTACCGGTGATTGTGTATGTCGCGCCGGAAGGGACCGAATCTGGCACTGCCGGTGCCTTTTTCCTGAGTGCTGCACATATCGCAGCAATGGCTCCCGACACCAGTTTTGGCAGCCCGGAACCGCTGGCAGAAGTTGACCAACTCTTGACCGAACAGACCAGACAAATGGTGCTCGACAGTGTTGCCGAACAATTGCACGAATGGAATGAACGGCAGGGACGCAATACCGAGTGGGTAGACCGAGCTACCCAGGAAGGCGTGTTGCTCAACAACCAGCAGGCATTTGCCAGTAATCCGCCATCTGTAGACATTATTGCCCAGAGCCAGGATGAACTGTTCACGCTGCTTGAGGGGCGCACGGTGCAACTGATAGACGGCAAGCAGATCGAGCTGCAAACATTGGGACGGGACACGACCCAGATACCGCCAACGCTGTGGGAACAATTTCTGTTGATGCTGGCAAACCCGACCATCGCCTTTTTGCTGCTGGTGATGGGTTGCATCGCCCTCTATGCCGAGCTTGTTCAGCCCAGTATTGGCATTTTTGCGGGTGTCAGTGCCATCTTTCTGCTCGGCGCCCTCGTTGGCCTGGTCGTTTTGCCTGTTCGCTGGATCAGTCTGTCAGGTCTGCTGCTTGCATTTGCATTGATAGCAGCCGACATTTTTGTCCCAACACACGGAGGTCTGACATTGACCGGATTGGTATTGATAATTGTCAGCTCACTGACGCTGATTGATACTGCCCAGGCTCCCAATGTCTTCATTGCATTGTGGGCAATCTTGCTGGTAGCCACGGCCATAGCAACCTTTGCAGCCCTGGCAATCTGGCTCATTGTGCGCGTGCGCAACAAGCCAGTGTCCACCGGGCAGGAGGGGTTGGTGGGGAGCATGGCGGAAGTGCGACAACGGTTGGAACCAGAAGGACTGGTGTTTGTTGATGGCGCACTCTGGCGTGCGTTCTGTGAAGATGGGGTTGTTGAGAAAGGAGAGTGGGTGGTGGTGAAAGAAGTTCACCACCTGCGCCTGATTGTAGCCCGTTCCAATGTGCAAAATGCGGGTTTTTCTGTCTCATCCAGGCAAACGTATACGCCGCAAGAAAGTTCCGAGAAAGAAGCTGCAGGGTAAAGCAAAACAAGAGGGAGGATTTCTATGCCAGACGTAGGTTTTGGAGTTGGTTGTTTATTTGTCCTGGTGTTTATTGTGCTGGTTGTTGTTGTTTCGTCCATCAAAGTGGTGCCAGAATATGAGCGCGGGGTTATCTTTCGCCTGGGCCGCCTCGTTGGTGCGCGTGGCCCCGGTTTGTTTCTGGTTATTCCTATCCTGGAACGCATGATTCGCGTTGACCTGCGCGTCATTCCGGCGGATGTTCCTTCGCAAGAAGTCATTACCTATGATAACGTCACGATCAAAGTCAACGCCGTGCTCTATTTCCAGGTACTCGACCCCAATCTGGCCGTCAACAAGGTGACGAATTATATTCAAGCAACCATGCAGATAGCCCAGACCACCATGCGCAGTGTCGTGGGACAATTTGAACTGGATGCCCTGCTCGCCCAACGGGATACTATCAACCAGAATCTGCAAAAGATTATTGATGAACAGACCGAGCCGTGGGGTGTCAAAGTGACCATTGTCGAGATTAAAGACGTTGAACTGCCCACCACCATGCAACGGGCTATGGCAAAGCAGGCAGAAGCGGAACGTGAGAAAAGAGCGAAGATTATCCACGCCGAAGGTGAGTTTCAGGCGTCCAAAATGTTGTCTGAAGCCGCGGTAGTCATTGCCAGAGAACCCGTCACGCTCCAGCTCCGCTATTTGCAAACATTGACAGAGGTCGCAGTCGAGAAAAACAGCACCATCGTTTTCCCATTGCCTGTGGATACTATTCGGCATTTTATTAACGGCATAAAAGGGGTTGAAGAACTGAGTACAGCAGGAATGGATGAGCGGAACGACACCAATGATACCATTGGTCTGCGTGTTCCATCCCAGCCTGAACAGACAAGCAGACTTGCAGACGCATTAGAGACCCATTGCACAGCCTGTCAGCAGCCAGTTGGGGCAAACGCAACCTTCTGCCCACATTGTGGGCAAAAACTTACTGAACAACAATGAACAAGAACATCTGAGACACGAGCCAAAAAGCTCTTTACCAGGATTCAAGCAAGACTTGTTTTGAATCCGTCACGCATAAACCGGAGGACACGATCGTTACGTATTTTTGGCAGACTGGAATGCATGCATGGCTAAAGGTGGGAGACTGCTTCGTCGGACTTTGATGGTGCTGCTGGGTATTTATTTGTTCGTGTATCCGTGGTCAATCTTGCTTTTGTCGCTGGACCTTGTCCCGTCGTGGGGGACCTGGATGGGCGGCGCACTGCTGATTATCCAGGGAACATTGATGGGAGGATGGCTGGTCGCCAACTATGGAAAACATGGCTTGCTGGCTTCGTTCCTCATTTTGTTCAGTACATGGTTGATTGAGCATATCGGGAGCACAACCGGCTTTCCCTTTGGTGCCTATAGTTATACCGATGTGTTGCAGCCCAAAATTGTTGGAGTGGTTCCACTTGCCATACCTTTCGCATGGTTGCTGGTCGTACCGTCTGCACTGGGCATCACCGAGTATTTGATGAGACATCGAGACAAAACGCAGGCTCTGGCTTCTCCCAATGCACAGAACTCCAGAATGCTGCTCAAAATGCTTGCGGCTGCTTCTTCAGCGGTATTGCTGGATATTACGATTGAACCTGTGTCGGTGCATATCAGTGGCTACTGGGTCTGGGAGGTCAGCGGGAGCTACTATGGCGTACCGATTTCAAACTTTGTCGCATGGTGGCTCACCAGTTTCCTGCTTATCGCACTCTTGCTTTTTTTGCAGCAGGCCGCTCGCAAATCTGCCGGATTCGCAAACGTTGCGTCCCAGGAAAGTGGTGCAGACCGACAAAACATCTTCCCCCCACTACCGCTGTTTGCCTGGCTCCCATCGCTGCTCTATGTGCTCAACCTGACCATGTTTGTGGTCGTCAATATGGCCCATGCCCAGCTCTTTCCAGCAATCATTGGCGGGGTTCTCATGAGCTACCTGGCTTTGCACCGATTCAAGCCTGCGTTTCTGCACCGCCTACCAGTACCCAGGCGCAGAAAAACACTTATTGTAAAAGATGAAGGATAAAAGGGGAAGCGAATGAATCGAAATGTTATCCAGACACCTGATGCTCCACAAGCTATAGGTCCCTACTCGCAAGCTATTTGCACCGATAGTCTGGTGTTTGTCTCCGGGCAAATACCCCTCGACCCGCACACTGGCGAGATCGTCGAAGCGACTATCGAGATCCAGACCAGACAGGTTTTGCAAAATGTGCAGGCGGTGCTTGAAGCAGCGGGAAGTTCGCTTGACCGTGTCGTCAAAACGCTGGTGTTCCTCAAAAACATCGAAGACTTTGCAGCAATGAATGCCATTTATGCCGAGTTTTTCACGCATGAGCCACCAGCCCGTTCAGCGGTGCAAGTTGCTGCGTTACCAAAGGGAGCACTGGTAGAAATTGAGGTGATCGCATTACGAGGATAAAGGAGCCGAAGTGATGGACGAACCTGGCAATCAATCACAACACAGACAGGAGCCTTACAACAACGAAAAAGAGGGGCACCAGCCTGAACCTGATCGCACAGAACCCCTCCCATCGCAGGAACAACCCTCAGAGTCTGAGACGCAGCACGCATCACCTGCAGGAGACAAAACTGACTGGCACGATAAGCACAAAAAACAACGACCCGGTCCCCGTTCATCGCTCGTTTTGTCAGACGACCACGAACTGGTCTTTTCTGAGGAAGAAGAAAACCCTCACGTCGTCAACCCTGACTGGCGGGATAAGCGCAAAACTTCACGCACAGGAGAAGGAGGACGTGGGGGCAAACAAAACAAATCGTTGCTGGCACTGGTGAAATCTCCACAAGAGTTGCAAACATGGTTGCAACAGGGCGGCTGGCGGTTTGTGGCTGGTGCTGCATTGTTGCTGGTCGTGGGGTTGGTGATACTTCTCTCGCTTAATCGGAGTTCAGAAGAACAGGCTATCCGACGTGACCCGGCAACAGGTGATCCGATAGTTGTACCGCCGGCAACCCTTTCACCCGTTTTACCAGACACCGATCCGGAAACCGCCGGTACCCCACCTCAATCCCAGGATTCTGCCCCACCAACCGCAGTTCCGGGGGGAAATGAGAGTGGGAGCGGAACAGTCACCGAACCAACCCCACCACCAGCCCAACCGGCTGGCGAAATGTTTGTCGTCGTCAACACGGGGACGCAGGGGCTACGTGTGCGTGCCGATCACTCAACCAATGGGCAAATCCTTGCAACCATTCCTGAAGGCACGCGGGTTGAGCAAATTGGCGAGGATTTTACCGGCGCAAACTTTGTCTGGCGCAATATCCGTACTCCAGCAGGTGTAGAGGGTTGGGTCGCGGTTGACTGGCTCCAGCCAGCCAACCCATAAAGAGGCGCCAAGGGAACAATAAGACGGTGGACGGTAGACCTCAATGGGTGTCACTTGCGGGAGTGTGAGGGAACCAGGTTTCCTCACACTCCCCATTCTGGTGGGGTTTCTTGTTTTTTCGACAAAGTCGAAAAAACAAGAAACCCCACGCCAAAACTGTGGCACGCGGCTACATGCGTTCTTTGCCGTGCGTAAGCAGCACCCAATACAGGTGAAACCTGTTGAGGGACGGTAGACCGTGGACAAGTAACGGGTCTACCTGCCGCAGTCATTGATGCCTCTGAAAAGGGTCGTGTGGTGTAGCCACATATCTGTGGGTGTGGTGTTTTTTGGCGGCTAAGCCGCCAAAAAACACCACACCCACTCTGGTAGGAAAAGAGCGTTTTCGGCTTCGCCGAACATGTTCTTTCCTGCTATCACCACAGATATTACCTGGTCACGACAGGCAAATACACCTGCAACTGATCGGATGGCTGGGGATCATCCGTCGGTGTTGGCGTTGTTGGCATGACTGGATTGTCCGAGACCTGCACTTCGTTCGATTGCAAAACTTCTGTGGACACATTCCCGGCCCCATCCATAACCCGTGCATAAACATAGTACGAGCCACCAAGCGGCTCCGTTGTGGAGAGACCAGTGGAAAGGTTCCAGGCTGGAAGCGTGAACGTATACACCCTTCCCTCGGCTGCTTCTTCAACAGCTACCTCTGTGACCTCAACCGCCTGCCAGTTCAACTCCTGCTCCAGACGATCAACCGCCGAAACGGGAATGTCTTCACGACTGTTGGCAACCTGGACCCCCCAGAAGGGCTTTGCTTCACCGTCTTTTGTACCATACAGGTTATCCAAGACCGACATCTGGGTAAAATGGAGATCTACCAGCACCGACTCCAACACATCGCTGGCAGCTCCTGCCCGGAAGGTTGCCGCATCACTACTCCCAAGCTGTGGCGACTCCGTGTCTACGGTTATCACCCGCTCATAGCTCTGGGCATGTCCTGCGCCATCTGTTACCTCTACCACAACCGTATGGTCAGCGGACGGCGCAGGCGAGAGAGGTTGTAAGCCAGACAATGACGGATCCATCTCTACCTCAGCCAGGCTCGCAGCAGCAGCCGTTTTTTCACCCACACGTACCCCGACGAGATTGCTACATTCACCACTGCCTGGTTGCACCTCAAACATATAGACAAACTCATTGGTATAGCCTGCTGCCCCCTCGTCAGGGTTCTGCACCATCACTTCAGCATCTACACCCGGATCAACAACCACCGGCGCACTCATCAACTCTGACGATTCGTTGCTGCTCGAGTTTCTGAGTTTGCCATTGACGGTAAAGTCTATGCACGCAAAGTTGTCTGTGCCAACATCAGGCACGATGCTCCAGGGGTTCGCCACAAACATTCCGCCCGGCCCCTGCAAGGGTTGCGTAATATTCGGAATATCCTGAAACGCAGGTTCCGTATCACCCTCATTCCAGAGCTTGTACTCATCGGCCTTGCCACTATCGAGAAAGAATGAAACAGACGTCTCACCAGCCGCCAGCAACGGCGAGCCATCCCCAACCTGTATGCGCCCGACTGGTTTTTGCGGAATTGGCGTCGGCGTGGATGTTGGCAAGGGGGTTGGCGTTGGTGAAGGCGGGGTGGTCGGACTGGCCGTCGGAGTTGGGGTTGGGGTTGGGGTTGGGGGC
>CAYFVX010000214.1:0-6948 GCA_964346425.1 uncultured Chloroflexaceae bacterium
CATCCCCCTTTTGGAGAGCGGAAAACCGCAGTATACTGTTGCTCACTCCTCATCTGTCTCATCACTGCTGGCTGCTGCAACATCCCGCTGCGCAACGCGCTCCTCCTGCATCGTTGCGCCGAGCATTGACTGCTGCGCAAGCAAACCCGCAGGTTTGTGCTGCACGTGCTCATGCTTGAAGAAGACCATGCCCAACGGTGGCACCGTTATCTTGAGGCAGAAAGGCCGTCCGTGACAGGCTTGTTTCACCGCTTCCACTCCACCACCATTACCCAGGTTGCTCCCTCCATATATGGATGCATCGCTGTTGAGTATTTCTTTCCATGTGCCGCCATAGGGAACCCCTACGTGATAATATTCGCGTGACACCGGTGTGAAGTTGAAGACGGCAAGAATAATATCTCTGGTGGTCTTGCCTTTGCGGATGAAACTGACGATACTGTGTTGCCAGTCATTGCAATCTACCCACTCGAAACCGGTCGGATCACAATCCATTTCATAGAGCGTAGGCTCCAGGCGATACAACCAGTTGAGATCACGCACCCATTGCTGAATACCTGCATGGGTGGCATGCTCAACCAATTCCCAATCGAGGCTCCTTTCATGGTCCCACTCGCGCCACTGGGCAATTTCCCCCCCCATAAACAGGAGTTTCTTGGAAGGCTGCGCGTACATCATCCCAAGCAGCAAGCGCAAATTGGCAAATTTTTGCCAGGTATCGCCGGGCATTTTGCCTATCAAGGAACCTTTGCCATGCACCACTTCATCGTGCGATAAGGGCAGGACAAAGTTCTCATTGAACGCATAGACCATGCGAAAAGTCAACTGGTTGTGGCGATATTTGCGATGGACCGGGTCTTGCTGCATATACGCCAGCGTGTCATGCATCCAGCCCATATCCCATTTCATGCCAAAGCCAAGCCCCCCGACATAGGTGGGGCGCGAGACCATGCCCCAGGACGTTGATTCTTCGGCTATCGTTTGCGTATCAGGATACTGAAGATAGACTTCTTCATTGAAACGACGGATGAAGGCAATAGCATCCAGGTTTTCGTTGCCGCCATACTGGTTGGGTATCCATTCACCGGCTTGCCGCGAGTAGTCGAGATAGAGCATGGAGGCAACCGCGTCTACCCGTAGCCCATCTATATGGTATTTATCTAGCCAGTAGAGCGCACTGTTGATAAGAAAACAACTCACTTCGTAGCGGCCGTGGTTGAAGATGAAACTCTTCCAATCTGGATGGATACCTTTGCGTGGGTCGGCGTGCTCATAGAGATGCGTGCCATCGAAATAGCCCAGCGAGTACATGTCGGTGGGAAAGTGCGAGGGTACCCAGTCCAGGATAACGCCGATATCGTGCTCATGCAGATAATCTATGAGATACATAAAATCCTGCGGTGTGCCGTAGCGGCTGCTCGGGGCAAAATAGCCGGTTGACTGGTAGCCCCAGGAGCCATAAAACGGATGCTCCATAACGGGCAGAAACTCGACATGCGTAAACCCCAACTGCTGCAGATATTTGGTGAGTAGCGGGGCCATTTCCCGATAATTCAGGTAGCGGTTGTCTTCTTCCGCAACCCGCCGCCATGAACCTGGATGCATTTCATAGATCGAGATAGGCGCGTCTATGCGGTTTTTCGCGGCTCGCTTGTTCATCCAGGCGTCATCGTGCCAGGTATACTCCATATCCCAGACAATGGATGCAGTGTTTGGCGATAGTTCATGGTAAACGCCGAATGGGTCGGTTTTTTCCACCTGATAATTGTTGAACTGCGAACGGATGAAATACTTATAAATCTCTCCTTTGCCCACGCCAGGGATGAACCCTTCCCATAAGCCTGAAGAACCACGCAATTTGAGCGGGTGGCTTTTGCGGTCCCAGTTGTTGAAATTGCCAACGACATGCACGTCTTGCGCATTGGGTGCCCAGACGGAAAAATAGGTTCCCTGAACCCCATCAACGCTCATCAGATGGGAGCCAAGTTGTTCGTAGAGCCGATAGTGTTTCCCTTCATTAAACAGAAAGACATCCTCATCGCTCATCCGTGAAATAGTGTAGGACACTTTGCTCGTTGATGCAGGTGTTTGCGTGATAGCTGCGGATGGTGTCACGTCAGTGGTGGCTGGTTGGTTGCCGCTCGTCTTCTCTGAACTGGTTGCTGGTGCTGTGGTCTGGTTTGTTTTTTCTTCTGCCATGCTTTCCCCTTTCCGGTATAAATAGCGCGATATTGCGCGTTAGCCGATTAAGATTTGCTCTTCTGGATATTCCACCAGTTGTACTGGTCGCTGTTGGGCCATAGCCATGATGATAGTGAGAGCACCAAGACGTCCCCAGAACATCATGACAATGATAACGAGTTCTCCGAAGAGATTCAAATGCGCGGTAAAATTGAGTGAGAGTCCACAGGTTGCAAAGGCTGAAACGATCTCAAACATAGCAACATGGAGCTGCACATTGTGGGTCACGAGAAGAGACCATGTGGCAACCATAACGAGGACAACGGAAATAGTCAAGACTGCGGTTGCTTTGCGGAGCATCAGGCTCCCGATGCTTCGTTTGCCGACCTGAACAGATGGGAGATTGCGGGCATAGCTCCATATCGAAAACGTCAAGACAGCGAAGGTGCCGGTGGTGATGCCCCCCCCCATTGAAGCCGGGGCAGCCCCGATAAACATGAGTGCTGTCAGGATGAGCTGGCTGGCTGGCGTAATCTGATCGAAGGGTTGGATACCCGCAAAGCCGGCAGTACGGGCAGAAACCGATTGAAAGAAACTGAGCAACAATTGCCGAAACCAGGGTTCACCAGCCATAACTCCCCCAACAACGCGTGATTCGGAGATAAAAATACCCAGTCCACCAATGATAATCAAAGAAATGACGACAAAGAGCGTAATCTTTGTATGCAGCGAAATGCGTTGTCTATGCCGTCGCCATTCAATGAGATTGGCAAAGACCGGTATACCCAACCCACCAAGAAAGACCAGTGTTCCCATAATGGTGAGGGTGAGGTTATCATTGGGAATACCCGCTGGGTACAGCGTCGGAACTTTCCCGAACAGGTCGAACCCCGCATTGCAAAAGGATGAGATGGCATGGAAGAGCGCGAAAAAGATAGCCTGCTCAGCACCAAGTGTGTGACGCCAGTGCATCCAGAGAAAGAAGGCGCCGATGCCTTCCATTATCCCCACTGCGACCAGTACTTGCCGCGTTAATTGTACGACCGCACCGGGTTGTAGCAGGCCCAACGAGTCACACAATGCCAGCCGGTCTATCAGTTCGATGCGCCGTCCAAGCAAACGAAAACTGACCACAGCCAGCACCATGAAGCCAACGCCACCAATCTGGATAAGTGCCAGCAGGATTATCTGCCCAAAAAGCGTCAGGTCCTGGCCCGGATTGATGATCGAGAGTCCGGTGACGCTGAGTGCAGAAGTAGCGGTGAACAATGCTTCTATCAAGGTGAGCGAACGCCTGGCACCAACTCCTGGCAGCAACAGAAGAATGGTCCCCACAAGAGTCATTAAGGAGAGTCCACTGACGATGCGAATGGTTGGTGAGACGCGGCGTCTACGACTAAACCGACGTGAGCGTTTGATTTTCCGCAGGACAATGCGTGCCCGCTGCCGCAGTTTAATTCTCATGTTAATTCGTTCAGGCGGGCGATGTCGCTATCGTTACCTATGACGATAAGCAAATCACCTTTTTGGAATGTATAGTCTATCGAAGGTGAAACCATCAAAGTATCTTTTCGTTTAACTACCAGCACTGTGACGCCATAGCGACGACGCACGTCGGTTTCAAGCAAGGTGGAACCGACCATTGACTGGGGAACTTCAAGCTCGGTAATGCTGTAGCCGGGGGCAAGCTCAAGCTGATCCAGGACGCCCGGACCGCTCAGAATATTGGCAAGCCGCCGCCCGGCGTCATGTTCTGGTAAGATGACTTGATCGGCTCCGACACGCATCAGGATGTCCCGCTGGCGGTGGGTAGTGGCTTTGCACACGACCCGTTTGACACCAATGCTCTTGAGCGCAACGGTGGTCATGATGTTGCTTTCAAAACTGCTGCCTATTGCGACCACGACCGAGTCGAACGAGCCAATATCTATCTCGCGTAGTGCATCTTCATTGGTTGAATCAAGAGCAACCGCATAGGTAATCTGCTCAGAAAGGCTCTGGACAATGTCGCGGTCGCGATCAATACCCAGAACAGAAAATCCACGGTTTACCAGGGTAAGTGCCAGGCTGGAACCAAACCGACCCAGTCCAATAACAGCAAATTCCTGTTTTTTCGAGGCAGGCATGGTGTCCTTTCCAGATGGTCTATTTGATTATTTCTCTGACTGCTACTGAATCTAGCACAGAAATAGTCTCGTCGTCAATATAGACATGCGCTCCCATCTGATGGTATAATCAAAAGAGACCATAGCGATTGTACCACAATTGGCTCTGTTCCTGTCCAAACCCGTTCATTTGTTGGTACTTGCCAGGAGGAAAACGCTCATCAGACCTGGAGGATTTTGTTATGCAGCCGATTGTCTCTGCCCCGAAACTCACTATCAAACGTCAGGATGGAACGTATCGTGAACTTGAGTGGGACAAAGACATACTCACTATCGGTCGTGATAGTGCAAACGATATTATTATTGATCATGCACTGGCATCACGACGGCATGCACGTCTTGAGCGCGAGGAAAGCGGTTTTTCCATCCGTGATTTGAATAGCACGAATGGAACATATCTGAATGGAGAGCCTGTGCAGGATACTGCATTACTGCACCATCAAGACCAGATAATTGTTGCGGATACTATTATTACCTTTCTTGATGCTGATGCTACCGCTCGTGGGCCACTTCCTTCTGACATCCTGCGCTCTGTCCAGGAAGAGTTGCGCGTAGATAGTCAGACAAAAACGGTGTATCTGCAAGGACAGGCACTTACTCCTTCGTTGACGGTGAAAGAGTTTCAGTTGTTGGAGTTGCTTTACCATCGCAAATATCAGGTGGTAAGCAAAGAAGAGATTGCACGAGAAGTATGGGACTATGATGTGTATGATTATAACGCTATAGATGCTCTGGTCTATCGAGTACGCCAGCGTATTGAACCAGAACCAACCAGGCCACGCTATTTGCTGACGCAACGTGGTTTTGGGTATAGGTTGAACACGACATCAGAGGATTGAAGATAGACTATGTATACGTTTCGCATTGAAATCTACATCGGAAAACTTTTGATCAGTGGCAATTATGATATGCAAAACTATCGGCGGTTGAGTGATGCCCTGAACAGTGATTTTCAACAATATTTCACCCTCACCAATGCTATTATTGCCCCGATACATCGGCCGCAAAAGGCTGAACGGGTGGCTCGATTGATGGTAGATCGCAGTAAGATTGTGATGGTCGCGCCGTTGAGGGAGCCAGATCAGCCGGCCGGTTTTGATAAACAGCAGTTTATTACTCCCAGAGATATTGAACCATCTATGTTTTTTACCGCCGATTTTGCTATTCAGGGAAACTACTTTAAGCGACCTGACCTGGCATTGGATGAATCACTCAATCAAGCGGTTGAGGATTTTTTGCCGGTCAGACAGGCCCGAGTGTTTCCGATTGATGGCGGGAGCTCGTGGATGCGTGATTTTGTAAGTCTGGGGCGAGCGCATATTCAGGCTGTGTATGCGATGGCAGCCCATGAAAGTATCTAAACCTATGCAAGGGAGTATTCTGGTATGACCATTCTGGTGACGGGGGGAGCAGGCTATATCGGAAGTATCACCACGGCAGAACTTGTGCAGGCGGGCTACCGGGTGGTTGTCTTTGACAATTTGTATCAGGGGCATGCACAGGCCGTTCATCCTGATGCGCTGTTTGTCGAAGGTGATCTTGCAGACCGTGTAGCTGTGCAACAGCTTTTCAAGCAGCACACGGATATAGATGGGATTATGCATTTTGCCTCCTATACGCTGGTGGGCGAAAGTATGCAACAGCCGCTGAAGTATCTGCGTGAGAATCTGGTAAATGTGAGCAATCTGCTTGAGTTTGCGGTTTTGCATGGTGTGAAGCGTTTTATTCTGTCTTCAACCGCCAATCTTTTTGATGCACCAGAGCGCATGCCGATTGATGAGCAGGAGCATATTGTGCCGGGTTCGCCATATGGCGAGTCGAAGTTCTTTATCGAGCGTATGTTGCACTGGTTTGAGCGTATCTATGGGTTGCGCTATGCCTGTTTGCGCTATTTCAACGCGGCTGGTGATACCCCGCAGCGTGGCGAAGACCACGACCCGGAAACGCATCTTATTCCACTGGTTTTGCAGGTGCCGCTTGGACAGCGCGAGCATATTACGGTGTTTGGCGATGACTATCCCACGCGGGATGGCACCTGTGTGCGCGATTATATTCATGTGGTTGACCTGGCACAGGCGCATATTCTGGCGGTGCAGGCTCTTGATGAGCTGGGGAGCCGGGTGTATAACCTGGGCAATGGGCAGGGCTTTACCGTGATGGAAGTCATTGAGTCGGCGAGGCGCATCACCGGTCATCCTATCCCGCATGGAGTGGGGCCACGGCGGGCGGGAGATCCGGCGGTGCTGGTGGCTTCTTCCGAGCGTATTCGCCGCGAGCTTGGCTGGCAACCCCGCTACCCAACGCTGGACGATATTGTGGGGAGTGCCTGGGAATGGCATCGCTCCCACCCGCATGGCTATCGTTCGGTATAGCGTTTCAGTTTGGGATGGACGAGCAAGGGGAGGGGTTTGGCGACGCCAAACCCCTCCCCTTATTTGAAACGTATGGGATGTGGTGGTAGCACCACGAAACATCGTGGACGGGATTTTACCGTGGGGTGTGTGCGTTTTTCGACGAAGTCGAAAAACGCACACACCCCACCAGAATGGGGTTGCGAGGGGACTTGTGTCCCCTCACGCTCCCCTGGGTCAACTGCGTTGAG
>CAYFVX010000215.1:0-6946 GCA_964346425.1 uncultured Chloroflexaceae bacterium
GGCGAAGCTGCACAGGGATAACCTCGTTTTCCCGCTTGTAATCGAGCCATGTACTGATGAGGTCTTCGGTAAAGACGCCACCTTTCAGCAAGAATTCGTAGTCAGTTTCCAGGGCATCCAGTGCTTCTGCCAGTGAGCCAGGAACGGACCTGATTTGTGCCAGTTCTTGGAGCGGCAGTTCATAGATGTCTTTATCGAGCGGATTGCCTGGATCGATCTTGTTCTGAATACCATCAAGTCCGGCCATGAGCAGTGCCGCAAAGGTAATGTATGGGTTGCAGGATGGGTCGGGGCAGCGAAATTCGATACGTTTGGATTTTGGACTGCTGGAATACATTGGTATGCGGCAGGCTGCCGAACGATTGCGCTTTGAGTAGACCAGGTTGACCGGGGCTTCAAAGCCGGGCACCAGGCGGCGGTAGGAGTTGGTGGTGGGAGCGGCAAAGGCCAGAACAGCCGGTGCATGCTTCAGCAGACCACCGATATAGTAGCGGGCAGATTCGGAAATGTGGGCATAACCAGTCTCGTCAAAGAAAATATTATCGCCATCTTTCCAGAGGCTCTGGTGGGTATGCATACCACTACCGTTGTCGCCGAAGAGTGGTTTGGGCATAAATGTAGCTGTCAGGCCAAACTGTCGCGCAACACTCTTGACGATGTACTTATACTTGATCAGGTCGTCTGCCATAGCTACCATCGGTCCGAAGCGCATATCAATTTCTGCCTGACCTGCGGTGCCAACTTCGTGGTGATGAACTTCTACATTGATACCAACCGACTGCATGGTCAACACCATTTTGCTGCGGATATCTTGCTGGCTGTCAGTGGGGGGACAGGGAAAATAGCCACGCTTGGGTGGGATTTGCTGACCGTGGTTCAAGCCCATATCCTGCCCACTGTTCCACCATCCTTCATCGCTGTCTATCGAGTAGAATGACATATACGGATCGGATTGATAGCGCACGCCATTGAACAGGAAAAATTCTGCTTCAGGCCCCCAGAAACTCTGGTCTGCAATACCGCTACTTTTCAGATAGGCTTCTGCTTTTTTGGCGATATAGCGTGGGTCGCGAGAGTAGGGGTCGCCGGTAATGGGGTCACGAATGTCGCAAATAAGAGCCAGCGTTGGTACTTCGAGTGTCGGATCGACAAAGGCTGTGCTGGGGTCGGGCACGACCAGCATATCGCTCTCGTTGATCACCTGAAATCCACGGACTGAAGAACCGTCGAATCCTATTCCATCGGCGAATGCGTCTTCTTCAAACATGTTGACTGGCATAGAGAAGTGTTGCCATGTTCCTGGGACGTCGGTAAAACGAACATCCACCATCTGGATATTTTTCTCTTTGATCAACTCAAGCACGCCTTTTGCATCCAGTGTCATAGAGTCTTCCTCCTTACAAATAGTTTTGCCTATGGGAACGTATAACGTGGCGATTATACCACATCGCTTGTTGCCTTAAAAATTGCCACGTATGAGCCTACCGTTGGGATAACACAACAGTCCTGCTGCTGTGTCTTACACAACCAACTACAAAGCACTGATGGCGTTGTTGCCATGCTTGCTTGAACCGTATTGTAACGTTTGTCGGTTTATCAGGGTGGACTCGATGCATCATCGCAGGTCCGAGGTTTTCCTGAAGCGTGCGTATCACAGTTCAATCCTCGTGTAGGAACTCAGTCCCTATTGTACCGTTCTTTACCATTGTTATGCTATGTGATGATTGTACAAATTTTTACGCGAAAACTCGGATGCTTTGAACAAGGGAAGCAAATCGTATTGTTTAAAGGATTAATCTTTCAAACAGTTGTTCAAGTGCAAGTTGAGGGTCTGTACATATGCCCCCATGGACTGCAGAAGTCTGGATAATTGTGCTACGTGGAGCTACTAACCAGTGAAATCGTTCAGGCATAGGAAGCAATCCAATGGGGCCGCCCGCTCTGCCGCCTTTGCAGATAGTGTGAATAAGGTCGAGATGTTGCTGGACGAGCTGCAGGTCAAGTTCAGGTGCAAGGGATGTCAATACAGGTGTATTGAGTCTGGTTCGTGCTCCGAGGAAGCGGAGGGTGCGGGCAAAGAGGATGATGCCGGCGTTGATACATTCTCCGCGTTCAACCCGTGGAACAATGTAGTACAATGGGCGTGTATGGGAAGGTTATGAAGGATTGTTTACGTATGAAGAGAAAGAGTTTTCGCTGGTTGTTGGTTTTTGTGTTCTGTACGCTGCTGGTTGCTGGTTGTGGTTCATCGGAGGAGCCAGGTGAGGCAGTGACGATTACGTTTGCGGCCTGGGAATATGAACTGTCGGTCTATGAGCCGCTTGCCGAGAAGTTTATGGCAGTGCATCCTACCATCAATGTGGTTCTTGTGCCGATGGAGGATCTGCTGCATCAGGAACAAACCAGCTCTTCGCTGGGTATGCTGCGCCAGATAGTTGCCGGGGCTGATACTGCGCCGGCTGTCGGGGTTGTGCCCGATGCATTCGGAAGCGGCTTGCTCATGGATCTGGCACCATTGATGGCGGCAGATCCGTCGTTCGAGCGAGCAGATTTTTCCCCCGGAACGTTGGAGCATTATGCAACGGAAGATCAACTCTGGGTGTTGCCACGGACATTCCATGTGCAAATACTTGCGTATAATCCATTGCTCTTTGAGCAGGCCGGGTTGCCTTTGCCTGAAGCCGGCTGGAGCTGGCAGGAGTTGCTGCAGGCGGCCAAAGAAATTGCACAACAGGAAGATGAAGAGGGGCAGGTCTATGGCTTTTTCGATCCTTCCAATGGCTATCTCTCTACCTCCGGGTATCTCCAGGCACAGGGTATAGATATGGCTGCGCTCGATGAGGAAGCGGTGCAGCTTACTGATGACCCTTTTGTGACTGCGTTGGAGCAGACGCAATCGCTAGTTGACCAGGGAGCCATATTTTCGCAACAGGTATTTGCTGCCGAGGAGGAACAGACCGTAGACCCACAACAGTTGATCGCTGCGGGGCGAGTGGGTATCTGGGACCACGAATATAGCCAGATGATGTATGGTCCCGATGGAACACACTCATCCATGCCCTATGACTTTGCAGTTGGTACTGTGCCCTATCCGTCAATGCATGCCGGTTTTCAGGGCGGAATAGATGGCTATATCATCAGCAGTGGCAGCCGCCATCCGCAGCAGGCGTGGAAATGGATAGAATTCCTCTCGCGCCAGCCACTCACCCGGCCGGATGTACCAGAGCAGGTTATCCCCGTTAGCCAGATACCGGCGCGGCAGACGCTTGCGGAACGTGTGGGGTATTGGGAAAATCTGGATGAGGCAACGGCTGCGGCTTATCGTTGGTCGCTGGAACATCTGCCACCGTTCACACAAACTCCGCAGCCACTTCTGCCGACTGCATTGATGCAGGCACTTGATCAGGTGCTTATTCAAGAGCAGGTGACGATTGAGCAAGCATTGCAAGAGGCACAGCAGATGCTTGATGAACAGGTGGCACAGAAACACATGGCTGCAACCGCGGAGCCTGTAACAGAAACGGTAGTGGTGGCGACGCCAGAGCCACAGACGGCACCCGAAGGTGCGCTGACCATTTCATTTGCTGCTGCCAGCTACAATCCCTCTGATTTGCGGCAGGCGGTGCGAGATTTTCGTGAGCAGCAGCCGGGTATCTTTGTCCAGCTTCAGCCTGCATCCAGGTTTTCTGCGCCAATGAATCTGGCTGATTTTGCGCAGCAAGCCGATTGTTTCGCTGGTTCGTTTTCGCTGCAGGATGAGCAGAATGCAGGGATGGTCCGCGATTTACAACCATTTATCGAAGCAGACCCGGCGTTCGAGATGGGTGATTATCCGGCCCCGTTGCTGGAGCAGTATCGCGCGAACGATCAATTGCTGGGTTTGCCCTATGCGTTTACCATGCGTACTCTGACGTATAACCAGACGGCTTTTGCCGAAGCGGGTATTGATCCACCGGAAGCAACATGGACGCCGGCGGATTTTCTGGCGACTGCCAGCGCATTGACGCAAGGCGAAAGTGCAGAAAAGCGGTATGGGTATGTTCCGCTTGGTATGGGGTTTGAAGACCTGTTTTTCTTTGTTCGCCAGTTTGGGGGGCAACTCTTTCAAACACATGGTGACGGGGAACTCTTGCAGCCTGATTTTACTGACCCGGCGGTGGTTGAGGCTATCCAGTGGTATATTGATCTGGCGGAAGTGCATGGGGTGATGCCGACACCGGCGTTTCCGTACAGGCGTGACGATGTGTATGATGATAGAAGTTCCTATGTGCTTATTCAGCAAGGGCAGGCAGGCATGTGGTTTGATTATGGCTATGGCATGTTTGCCGAGGGTGACGTGATGGGACAGTCATCTGCTTCGCAGCGACCTTTTGAAGTCGCGCTTGCGCCGCTGCCGGTGGGTGGGGGTGGTTTAAGCAGCGAAGATTTGACATTTGCCAGTGGCCTGTTTATTGCTGCAAAGGCTGAGCATCCCCAGGTGTGTTGGGAGTGGATAACGTTTCTGTCAAAGAAGCCTTCGCTGGCACGCTGGAGTATCCCGGCGCGAATGTCAGTTGCGCAATCGGAGGCGTTTCTCGGCGGGACTTCTACGGATATACAAGAGCTGGTGGAGGTCTATCAAGCAACACTGGAAGCCACCGATACATTGCAGACTGGGCCAGATTATCGTCCTGAATATGCGGAAACGTACTGGCTTTTTGAGGCTATTCATCGGGCGATGGATGGCGAAGCGACGCTTGCAAATGCGTTGCAAGAGGCAGAGGAGACGACAGAAGCATTTCTCGCGTGTGTTGCGCAGGAGGACAAACCGGGAAGTTGTGCGCGGCAGGTTGATGCCGATTATGCAGGGTATCTTGAGGACATGCCGACGTCACCGCTCCCATAGCCTGGGAATTCTAATTCATTATTAACAATAAATACTGTCTTAACCACCAAATTTCGGGTATAATGAAAAGAAATGCTTTGTCAGTTTTTCATGGAGAGTGGAGAGGACACGCAGGTGCGTGTGCTTTGGTGTACCAGCAAATCATCAAGTGTGATACTCTTGTATCCAGAACCTCGCTTGCTTCATATGAAACATGTCCGTTTACTTTGTCGTCTCATTGCTGAACGTGCTGGTACACTGGTTTGGAAAAGATGGTATTCCGTCTTGAACCTTTGCCTCATTCGCAGGCGTTTTCTGGCAAGGTTTGAGCGGTAGCAAAGGATTTGCGTACTGTGTTTGATAAAAATAATCAAGAAAAAAATTCACCGGATAAACAGAACAAATCGCCACGTTGGTCAATGAGTGGGCATTTTCTCATTGTTTTTTTGTTGACATTACTTGTAATCCAGCTTTTTACGATGAATCTGGGGCCATCATCATTGCATGTGCCCTATAGTAGCTTTCTTGAAGAAGTGCGCGAAAGCAATGTTGCCAGTCTGACAATGGAGGGGCAGCAGATTCGCGGGCAATTTGAAGAGCCAATTCCACCGCCTGAAGATAGTAGCACCAGTGGTGGCTGGCTTCCGTTTGAACAGAAAAAAGAAAACTTTGAGTATTTCACCACGACCCTGCCCTCTATTGGCGACGACCGGTTGTTGCCATTGCTGGAAGAAAATGGGGTTGAAGTAACACCGGTGGAGGAACAGCAATCGCTTTTCCTGAATTTCCTCTTTTCGTTTGGGCCGGTGCTGCTGATTATTCTGGCGGTGTTGTATTTCATGCGCCAGCAGGCCGGCAAGCAGAATGGTATTTTTAGCTTTGGTCAGTCGCGGGCCAAACGCTATATGATGGACAAGCCTTCGGTCAAGTTTGGTGATGTGGCAGGCGCAGAAGAGGCAAAGCGCGAACTGGTCGAGGTGGTAGATTTCCTCAAGCAACCAGAGCGGTATCGCCAGCTCGGAGCAAAAATTCCGCGCGGGGTAATGCTGGTCGGGTCGCCCGGTACGGGGAAGACGTTGCTGGCACGGGCAGTAGCCGGCGAAGCGGGCGTCCAGTTTTTCAGCACCAGTGCCAGCGAGTTTGTGGAGATGTTTGTTGGTGTGGGTGCCAGCCGCGTGCGTGACCTGTTTGAGCAGGCCCGCCGCAATGCACCGGCGATTATCTTTGTGGATGAGCTAGATGCTGTCGGACGACAACGGGGGGCTGGCTTTGGCGGCGGTCACGATGAGCGTGAGCAGACGTTGAACCAGATACTCGTGGAATTGGATGGTTTCGAGGAAAGCACCAATGTTATCGTCATTGCAGCAACGAACCGTCCGGACGTGCTCGACCCGGCATTGTTGCGGCCCGGCCGGTTCGATCGGCAGGTGACGGTCGGTTTGCCAGATGTGCGCGGACGCGAAGCTATTCTGAAGATCCATTTGCAGGGCAAGCCGGTTTCGCCAGAGGTGGATGCCTCGGTGGTGGCGCGGCAAACGCCCGGGTTTGCGGGAGCCAATCTTGCAAATCTGGTGAATGAAGCGGCGTTGCACTCGGCACGGGCTGGTGAGAAGTTGATTTCGATGAAGTATTTTCATGAAGCCCTGGAAAAGATTATGCTGGGCACAGAGCGACCACTTTTGATGACGGAGCATGACCGCAAGGTGATTGCCTATCACGAGGCCGGGCATGCACTGGGTTCGATATTAACGCCGGAGAGTGACCCGGTGAACCGCATTACCATTATCCCCCGCGGTCGTTCACTCGGCGTAACGGAGTATCTGCCCGAAGGGGACCGCTTCAACTATTCCCGTTCGTATCTGATGGCGATGCTGTCCGGTTTGCTTGGTGGGCGTGCGGCTGAGCAGGTAGCGATTGGCGAAATCACGACGGGTGCGGAGAATGACCTGCAGCGAGCAACCCAGATGGCCCGCCGTATGGTTGGTCGCTGGGGCATGAGCGAGGAGTTGGGCTTACTCTTTGCCAGCGATAGCGGGAATGAGAATCCCTTCCTGGGCCGCGAGATGACCGGCGCACGTGACC
>CAYFVX010000216.1:0-6920 GCA_964346425.1 uncultured Chloroflexaceae bacterium
GCAAAGCGGCAAACCGCTTAGCTTCATGCGCATGGGTTTGGCACCGCCAAACCCCTACCTGATAACCAATCCCCCTTTACCATCAGAGTCTCACCTGTGGGAGTGTGCGGGAACGGGATTCCCACACACTCCCCATTCTGGTGGGGCATGTCAAAGTTACAACATTCCCTGGGAGCGCGGGCATCCTGCCCGCCCCAAGGCCGGTGATCCGCCTGCGCTCCCAGATTTTTTTGACCGAAACTGGCGACTTTGACATGACCCATCCCCATTCTGGCTAGCATTTCCCCAAAAAGCTTAGTCTGCTATGAACCCTTCTTGCACCAGAAACTCCTGGGCAACATCGGCCGGCTCCCGCTGATTGCCGCTCACTTCATAGTTGAGCCGCCGCATCACATCGTTGGTGATGGTGGCGGAAAGCTCATTCAAGACCGTGGCGACTTCTGGATGAGCGTCTATAATTTCCTGGCGCACCACCGGGGCAATCTGGTAGGGTGGGAACATGTCTTTGTCGTCTTCCAGCACGACCAGATCAAAGGCACTGATTTCGCCATCGGTGCCAAAAGCGACCGCAACATCTGCCCGCCCCTCGACCAGTCCTTGATAGCGCAGGCCGGGGTTAACGGCTATGTATTCTTTGAGGTCAAAATCACCATATGCTTTTTTCAAGCCCGGCAACCCATCTTCCCGTTCCTGAAATTCGGGCGGACCAATCATAATCAGGTCACCGGCATTGGCAACCATATCCGAGAAGGTGGCGATACCATACTGTTCAGCACCTTCGCCGGTCATTGCCAGGGCCTGTGTGTTGTTCATGGGTGAAGGCGTGAGCCACATAATATTGAACTGCTCTTTATACGCACTGGCAACCGTTTCAAACACTTCGTCCGCGTCGCTGTTGACCGGCATTTTGAGCACGGTCAACAAACCGGTGCCGGTATACTCCGGGTAGAGATGGATTTCACCACTTTCCAGCGCAGCGTGGGCCACCGGGGTGCCGCCGAGGTTCATCTTGCGTTCCACTGGCAAGCCGGCGTTTTCCAGAGCCAGCGCATACATTTCGCCGATGATAAACTGTTCGGTGAAATCTTTGCTCCCTACGATAATAGTCGTGTCACCGGCTGCCTGGTCTGCACTGCCAGAAGTATCTGCTGCGCTCTCCGTATTACTGTCACCAGATGCTGCCTGCTGGTCTGAAGCCACTTCTTCGTTTTCCGTAGGGGATGCCGATTGCGGTTGCTGCCCACAGGCTGAAGTCATGACGAGGAGCAAGGTCAGCATGAAGAGCATCATGCCGCGATAGACGTTTTGCATGGGTTTTTCTTTCCTTCCTTTGTTGCTTTCGTTTGCGATTGGCAGGTCCTCGCTGATTGGTTTCTTTTCTGCTGTTGCTTGAGCCTTATTCAACCTTTGGAAGAAGAGGCTCTGGGTGGTTGCAAGACGCGCTGTATCCATCCCATACCAATTTCTGCCATCAGTGCAAGCAATGCCACTGGAATAGCACCGACCAGCAAAATGGAGTTGTCATAGAGCGCGAAGCCACGGGTGATGAATGACCCCAGCCCCCCGCCACCGATAAACGCGGCGAGTGTGGCACTGGCAATAACTTCTACGGTGGCGGTCCTGATACCCGCTATGACAACGGGCAAAGCCAGCGGTATCTCTATCTGGCGCAAAACCTGCCACTGCGTCATCCCCATACCAAGAGCTGCTTCACGAATGGAAGGGTTGATGGAACGAAATGCCGCGTCGGTGTTGATCAATATGGGCGGGAGTGCCAGAATAGTCAACGCAATAGCAGCGGATTGAAACGACAGGCCAAAGTAGGGAATGGCGAGAAACAGGATAACCAGGCTTGGAATAACCCGCAGGGCATTGAATCCGTTGATAAAAACCAGTGCTGAGGCACGTGAACGCGAGGTAAGGATACCAAGCGGCACACATACGATAATCCCAATACCGAGAGCAATACCCACCAGAAGCAGGTGTCGTTGCAGGGCTTCTATCAGTTCATCACTACGCTCAAGCGCGTACACGTAGGCATCAAAAAAAACATCCATAGGCACCTACCTGCGAAACCTTTTACCGGGATGAACGGGCAGAACAGGGAGGGCATGGGTTTCCTGTTGCATTCTGAAAGCCATGTTTCCTTTTCGCTCCGCTCATCTTTCGGATAAACCTTTCAGATAATACCTATTCCCGGCAGTTCTGTCAAACACTTTTCGCAGTACAATAGTAAAAGGTTTGCGACAGTGGGGTTTGAGGTACTCAATGGGGTTCTCTCCTGTTGAGTGGTTGAAGGCTCTCGATCTTTTTCAGTTCATACCATGTTCGGGTGAAGAGTTGCAAAAACTGGTGCGATAGAGCGCATTGCAGCCGCTCATCACTCATCACTCATCACTCGTCACTGGTATCAGGGAGGATACGCTATGAAATACCCGGCACTTCTTTCGTTTCTTTTGTTTCCGTTGGTGCTCTTGCTCATAGCATTTCTTTTGTCAGGGACCGCTGGTTCTCAGCTTCGCGCAACCAGAGCACAGTCAGAGATGCTTGAGATTAGCAAACACGCGCCCGCCAGCATTGTGGCTGGTGAGCCATTGACCTATACGCTGACTGTGCAAAACACTGGCTCGTCTACTGCGACCGATCTGGTTATCACCGATACCCTACCGCTAAGCGTCACGTTTGTCAGTGCCTCGCATGGTGCCGTGCTGACCGATACGACGGTGCAATGGGACATTGCATCACTGGCGGCTGGGGCCAGCCAGCAGGTAACCGTCGCAGTCAAAACGCCTACCTTCACCTCGCCTTTTTCGCAGACAGTGCGTCGTTCTGCGCCAGATGAGCGGATTGTTGGGGGGGAGCAAGCCAGCGATGGTGCGTGGCCCTGGCAGGCTGCTCTAGTCTGGTCAGATAGGAATGCTTACGATGGTACGTTCTGTGGGGGATCGTTGCTGCATGCAGAATGGGTGATGACTTCGGCACATTGTGTGCATTATTACAATGATGAGCCGGTGCCGCCTTCCGAGATCCATGTTGTGCTGGGGCGCAATCGTTTGAGTACAAAAAATGCTGGAGAACGGCTGGCGGTTCAGCAAGTTATTCCGCATCCGCGCTATCAACCCGCCACACTCGAACACGATATTGCCCTGCTCAAACTGGCAACCCCTTCGCAACAAACGCCCATTCGCCCTGCCACTCCGCAAGATGCTGCGCTCTTTGTCCCCGACGTCTTATCTACCGTCACTGGCTGGGGTGACATTTCTGAGCGGGCAGAGGGCGATTATCCCGATGCACTCTATGAAGTAGACGTTCCCATTGTTGCCAATGCGCTGTGTGAAGCCACCTACGACCTCATGTTCGGCGAAGATGATTGGATAGGGGCAAGCATGCTTTGTGCTGGCTATGCCGAGGGCGGCAAGGATGCGTGTTTTGGCGACAGTGGGGGGCCACTGGTCGTGCCAGATGGAGCAGGCGGTTTCTTGCAGGCCGGCATCGTGAGTTGGGGTGGCTCCCTCTGTGCGCAACCAGAGCAATATGGCGTCTACACCCGCGTTGCCGATTATACTGACTGGATTACCTATTATCTCGCTTCCTACCCGGTTGTTAATGAGCACTACCGCGTACACGCAGCCGGCGGCATCAGTGCCAGCGACAACAAATCCGTCACAACGCTGGTAGAACCACCGCTATCCCCAGCGATCCCTCACTCGCCGCTGGAGATTACCAAAACAGGTCCCGCAACAGTCTATAGTAACCAGACGGTGAGCTACACCATAACGGTAAATAACAGCGGGACACAGACTATTTCTCAGGTTATGATTGTTGACCACCTGCCAGCCAGTACCACCTTTGTCAACGCTTCGCATGGCGGGAACTACCAGGAGCCACGGGTGACGTGGCAGATTGATACCCTCGAACCGGGCGCACAGACGGTAGTCTCGCTGACGCTGAAAGCTCCTACCAACGAGTATGGGTTGGTCGAGACGCCGACTTCCGCCAGCACGCCACAACAGCGCATCGTTGGCGGAACTGAGGCAGCAATCGGTGCATGGCCCTGGCAGGTTGCGCTGGTCGATCGTGCCACCAATCAACAGTTTTGCGGCGGAACGCTCTTGAATGCTCGCTGGGTCCTGACTGCCGCCCACTGTGCCAATGCGATACCAGCCAGTGATATTGAGATCCTTGCCGGTGCGCATAACCTCATGGAGTATGAACCATCCTGGCAGCAGGGGGTGGTATCCCGTGTCTTGATCCATCCGTCTTTCGATGAAGTGATGCTGGACGAGGACATTGCGCTCTTGAAATTGTCAAAGCCACTTTCGCTTACCAGCCGGGTGCAACCGGTTGCGCTGGTGGATTCTGATACACCGCTGGCACAGCCTGGTATATTGGCAACCATCACCGGCTGGGGCGATTTGTTTGAAGGCAGTAATGAAGGTTCGGAGACATTACAACAGGTAAGTATGCCCATTGTTGGGAATGAAACTTGTGAAGAGGCGTTTGATAGGTACTTTGGTGCGGATACGTGGGTCACGGACAATATGCTCTGTGCCGGCTATGAGGAAGGGGGCAAAGATACCTGCTCTGGCGATAGTGGTGGGCCCCTGGTGGTACCAGATAGTCAGTATGGGTATCGACAGGCCGGCATCATCAGTTGGGGGATTGGCTGTGCCCAACCATATGTCTATGGCGTCTACACGCGGGTATCACGCTATATCTCCTGGATTGAGCAACATATGGCACCGGTCATTGTCAATGGCTATTATTATGCCATGAGTGCAGAAACGCCCCAGACAATGGGCAACACTGCCGTGAAGACAACCGTGCTCAAAAACCACGCACCCACAGCAATCACGTTGGACGGTAACGAGGTCAAAGAGCAAGCTTCCATTGGCACGGTTATTGGCACGTTGAGCACAGCAGATGCAGACGGCGGGGAGCAACAGCATACGTATACGTTGCTTGCCGGGCAAGAAGATGTTTTTATCAAGGGTGACAAACTTTTCACCAATGCGGTCTTTGATTATGAAGCCCGTTCAACCTTCACCATCCAGGTCCGCAGCAATGATGGATATGGCGGGATTGTAGATGCTTCGTTTGCCATTCAGGTGCAGAATGTTAATGAAGCTCCCCATGCACAGGAAGACACCTACACCACAAACGAGGATGAGCGGCTGGTGATTGCTGCTGAGGCGGGTTTGTTGCTGAACGATGAAGACCCGGACGGGGATGATACGCTGACGGTCTCGCTCCAAAGCAAGCCGGTGCATGGTTCTTTGACACTGCAACAGGATGGAGCCTTTCAATACACGCCACACGCTGATTATGCCGGCCATGATAGGTTTACCTACGTGGTAAGCGATGGCGACCTGACTTCTGCAGAAACGATGGTGCATATCACGATTTCCCCAATCAACGATCCGCCGTCACTGGAGGTGAAACAGGATATGATGCTGATTCAGGGCGAAACAGGCATACTTTCGCGCACCCATCTGCGTGCCATTGACCAGGATGATGTGTATGCAGAGCTGCGCTATCTACTGGTGTGGAATCCAGGACATGGCAGGTTGAAGAAAGATGGGGTTGAACTGCGTTCATCGTTCACGCAGGCCGATATAGACCAGCAGCGTATTTCCTATGAGCACAATGGCGATTTGTCCAGGCGGGATAGTTTTGGCTTTTTGCTGCAGGATCCATCAGGGGCAACCACCAGCACTACAACCTTCCATTTCACTATCCAGCGTAAACCGTTTAACGCAATCCAGTTGCAAAGGGCAGACGAAGTTGTGCCAACAGGCGGGACAACTGCGCTCACGGCAACGGTGCAAGAGAATGGCAAACCACTCATGGTGGAAAAAGAGGTAACGTTTACTATGACCAGGAGCGGGAATATTGCCCTCGACTCCGCAGTGAGCATCACCCACCAGGGAAAGGTAAGCACAACGCTACGCGGCGGAACTATGCCGGGCCAGGCACGCATCCAGGCACTTGCGGAAGATGTCGGGTCAGCGATAACGATGGTCACTGTATATGAGCCGGTCAAAGGGATGGTAGGCAAGCCAGTGATTGCCTATGTTTTGCCAGATAGACCAGTGACTGCAACTACCCTGGCATTGCCCACTGGAGCGGGGAACAAATTGGTAACGGGAACTCTGACGTTTACCAGCAGTGCGCAAGCAAATGGGCAAGCGTTGGGAACAATACTTGCGACAACGGTGGCTACACCAGCGGGCGAGTTGCAGCTTGCAGATATGCGTACCACTGAACCATTGGGTGGCCTCGCCCTGTCGTTGTATGATAGCGCGGGGAATTATATTCGGGCCGGGCAAGGTCTGACAGAGCCTTGCTTGCTACGCATGACATTTGACACCACGAACGTTGCCGCCACGGAAAAGTTACGAGCAGGGCAAGAGCGTTTTGTTGTGGTTGTTCGGGATGCTGAGACCGGCCACTGGCAAGCTGAGCCACTCCCGCTTACGAAGCTTGTCCGTGACAGTTCAGGGCGGGTGACGGTATGGTTTGCGGCTCTGCATAGTGGGGAGTATGGCATATTTGCTGCGTTGCCAACCCCATTGGCAGAAGAACAAGAGAAGTACGTGTATCTTCCAATCGTGGTTATGTCAGCGGGATATTGAGGGTTTGCAACCCTCAATATCCCGCCGGATGTGACACTCAATGGGGGGCACCCCTCAATGGGGGTCATCTGTGGGTGTGTGAGGGAACCAGGTTCCCTCACGCTCCCCTTTGGCGTGGGGTGTATGGTTTTTGCGGCTTTGCCGCAAAAACCATACACCCCACCAGAATGGGCTGGCACGCTCTTGCGTGCATGTTTCGCCGTGCGCAAGCAAAGCCCACCGCAGGTGACACCTGTTGAGGGGGCGCAGCCCCAACCCCCTTTTTGTTTTGGTTTTTTTGCGGGG